>CAZFFA010000001.1:0-36994 GCA_964517955.1 uncultured Jutongia sp.
CCACCATATTGAGACATTATAAACATAGCTGCTTTTGGATCACATTTACTTATATGAACAGGATACTGTAGTCTTTTTTCATAATTCCACATTTATATTGATCTCCTTTCCTAAATTATTTGTAAACCTGCCAAGGCCATGGATCTTTAACCCAGTCCCAATAGCAGGACTCATCTACCTGATCATTAAGAAGTGGTCCGTATTTGGCAGAATATTCTTTCAAAGCATCTTTGCGGGCTTTTTTAAGCTTTTGATAATAATCAAGTGCATCCTGATCGCATGGATGAGTGTCAAGGAAAAGGACAATATCATCAATGCAGAAGCTGACTTGTGTTATATATACCAGTAAGTTGTGTTTGTCTTTGTTCATAGTGTACCTCCTTTAGATCTGCCACAATTTCTTGGAATACAACCGCAAAATGGGAGGTTGAGCTCCGGAAACATTGTTCCGGCATTAAGTGCGTCACATATATCATATATTTTATCCCATTGCTGCCATGGGACATATCCCATACCTATCGGCATGCCGCACAGAGGATCATTATGCATACTTGAATCAGCATCACAGCCATAGTTTCTTCTGTGGCAGTTATCTCTTGCGCATCCGCCGTTTTGGTTCATTCCGGGAGATGGCATATTGCCGCATCTGCAGTTATTACCGCGATTTCTGTCATACTGGCCATTGCCGCAGCAGGAAGTATGACGGTTATTCATATTATTCATAGAAGAAGCATCCTTTCGTTAGAAATATATAGGAATAAATCGTTGCTGTCTGCACTATAGATGTAAACAATAACAATAAATTCGTATAGTACATAGTATTCAGGTATGTACAAATGGTGAATATATATAAAGCAGCCGGCATACATTGTCATATCACTATGTATTGAAGTATCAGAATATAATTGCTGCGTACTGACAAGGTGGAGAAATGAGGGGAAATATGAAAAGAGCAAAAAGAAAGAAATACGGTTTCAGAGATGATGACAGGACTTCAAAGAAAAGTATAAAAAAGGTATTTGGCATTATAGTGCTTTTGATAGCAGTTGCAGGCGGAGTGCTGTGGCAGCAGGGAATTGTATCATTTCCAACAGAAAATAATTCTGTTAATACAGATGACAAAAGGACAAAAAAAGAGGTTCAGGAGGATTTTAAAAAGTTTTGTGAGCAGGTTTTTATTGATGAGATTACAGACAATACAATTACCTTCAACTATACACTGCGGAATAAAAAGGCATATGGCATAGATGATATGGAGCCTACACTTGGAGATGCCGGTATGGATGATATGAAGGAAAGCATACTGGTATCTGAAAACAGACTGGCATCTTTGGAAACATTTGATTACAGTAAACTTACCGATGAGCAGAAGCTTATATACGACATAATGAAAACCATGCTTAAGCAGAATCTGGAGGCATCAGATTTTTTAGAGTATTCAGAGTGTCTTGGACCGACATCCGGTATACAGGCGCAGTTGCCGGTGCTTCTTGCAGAATATAATTTTTATGAAAAGAAAGATATAGATATTTATCTTGAGTTACTGAAACTTGTACCGGATTACTTTAAGAGTATATGTGATTTTCAGAAGCAAAAGTCAAAAGACGGAATTTTTATGAGTGATACAACGGCACAGGCAATAATTGCCCAATGCAGTGATTTTGTGGCAGACAGGAAAAACAATTATCTTATAACTGTCTTTAATAAAAAACTAGAAAGTTTTGAAGATGTTACAGAGGAAGAAAAAGAGGTTTATAAGGATATAAACAAAGAAGCTGTAACGGAATATGTGATACCTGCATATGAAGAGCTGATATCTGTACTTACATCACTTAAGGGTACAGGTGTCAATGAAAATGGATTGTGCGGTTTTAAAAAGGGAAAGAAGTATTATGAATATCTTGTAAAGGTAAAGACCGGTTCAAGCCGTTCAATAAGTGAAATCAATAAAATGCTTGATGACAATATTAAGAGCTGTATAAAATATATGTCAAGAAAGATAACAGAGAATCCCGACGCATATTATGAATCACAAAATGTTAAGTATCCATATACTGATCCTGTAAAATCAATAGAACATTTGCGAAAAGAGGTAAAGAAAGATTTTCCGGAACTATCGGACGATATTGTGTACACTGTGAAAGATGTAGATAAATCTTTGCAGGATAGTTTAAGTCCGGCATTTTATCTTACACCGGCTATAGATAATTATGAAAATAATGTTATATATATCAACAAGAGCGAAAAATACGATCTTTCAAGGCTGTTTACTACAATTGCCCATGAAAGCTATCCGGGGCATCTTTTTCAAAACTGTTATTTTGAATCAACTGAGCCTGCACCGGTAAGAAGCATTATAAATGTAGGAGGATATACAGAGGGCTGGGGGACATATGCGGAATTATATGGTTATCATCTGGCTGGAATTGACAAAAAAACAGCAGATATTCTGGAAAAAAACACTATTACAACGCTTTGTCTGTACGCAAAGGCAGATATTGGCGTAAATTATCTTGGATGGGATTATTCAAAACTCGAAAATTATTTGAAAAACTATGGATTTAGTGTATCACAGAGCCGCGTCATATTTGATTCAATGGTTGCAGAGCCGGCTGGGTATATGCCATATACGCTCGGCTATCTTGAGATAGATAATCTGAAAAAAGAGGCAATGGAACGGCTTGGTGATGACTTCATTTTGAAAGATTTTCATGAGTTTATCCTGTCAATCGGACCGGCACCATTTGATGTTATTGAAGACAGATTAAGGAAGTGGATAGGCAGGTAGCAGTTCAGCCTATCATTTCTTCAATTCATAAACCTGCCAGCTATGCTGTCAGTCGCTGCTGCGCAGCTTTTGTTTATTTCATTTCAGAAATGAAAGGCTATTCCACCATAAAAATATAATAAGCAATACAATGAGTACACTCAAATATTGCCTATTATATTTTTATGGCTGAACTGTTACATAAAAGTAAAAAAATGAATAAAAGATGTTGACTTTAGATATTTGTCAACCGTATAATTAAGTTTGCGACATGAACATTTGAAGTTCTATTTGAACAGGTGATTAGGAGTTATTTTAATGAACATAGATGATAAAAAGGCAAAAGACCGTTTCCTGATTGTTTTCCTGATGGGAATATTTGTTGTGATTGTTTGTATATGGTCTCTTGGAAGCCTGATAAATAATATACATGATAACAATGGCGTTGCTGTGTCGGCAAATAATACCGGTGTTTCAGCAGGCAGCGATGATAATAAGAACCAAAAGAAAGTTGTAGACAGTTCAGCCATTGCGAAAGATATTTTAGAGAATGTTAAGTTTGAGACAGAACTTAAAAAGATAGATAAATCCGTTGCAGATGGAATGATAAGTGTTAACTCAGATTCTGAGCTTAATCTGTATATGGGAAGTGGCAGTTTTTCCGACGAACTCATAGTTGTAAAATCATCTGATGCTAAAAATGCAGAAGCTGATCAGGAAGCCGTAGAATCACATCTTAAAGAGATGCGTAGTTCTTTTGAAGCCTATATACCGGAGCAGGCAAAAAAGATATCAGATGCAGTTATAGTCAGAAGCGGATGTTATGTGGTAGCCTGTGTTACAAGTGATAAGGACAATGCAAAAGATATCGTATTGTCAGAATTTAAATAAGTGGGAGCAGTCAGATGATTAAGAGATTTACAAAAGGAATTATTGCCTGTGGAATGATAGCTGTTATTTGCACCGGATGTGCTGCAAAAAGTAATCAAAGTGTTTCAGACAATAATACCGGTGATATTGTTGTGTCAGATTCATTAAAAGAAGATGGGGACACTGAAAATTCCAATAAAACTGATAAAAACAAGGACAAAGATGATATAAGTGTATCAAAACTTCCTGAAGAAACACCGGAGGCTGATCTTAGTACGGACAAGCCGGAAGTGAAGGAAGAGTATAAAACAATAAAGTCCAATAAAAAAGTTGTTAAATACGATACAGGTGTTGTTGTTATAGGTGATACAGCCTATGAACAGTACAATTATGTTGAAGATTCTTCAAAGAAATATATAAAGGCTGTAAATAATATTGCAAAAAAATTGGGCAAAGATGTAAATGTATACGATATGATAGTACCTACAAGCATCGGAATTACATTGCCTGACAATAAATATGACAAAGTCGGTTCGTCCGATCAGAAAAAATCAATACAGAAAATGTATGATATGTTGTCTGATAATGTTAAACCTGTAGACATATATGATGAGCTTATGCAGCATCGCACAGAGTATATTTATTATAGAACAGACCATCATTGGACATCACTCGGAGCTTATTATGCATATGATGCATTTTGCAAGGTTAAGGAAATGATGCCAAATAAGCTTGAAGATTACAAAAAGGCTTCATTTGGCAGGTTCAAAGGGTCATTTTATGGGGAAACTAACAATGCCAAAAGTCTTCGTGACGACAAGACAGAGGTTCTATATCCTATAGACAATGACAGGATATCAATCAAATATACAACTGAAAGTGGAGAGACGCTTAAGGGAAAAGTTATAGAGGATGCATCATCATTTTCAGAAAATCTTAAATACGTCGCTTATATTGATGGGGACAACCCATATACGGTTATCAGGAACAAAAATATTAAAGATGGTTCATCATGTGTTGTGATCAAGGAATCATTTGGCAATGCTTTTGTACCTTTTCTTGCCGACCATTACAGCAAAATATATGTAATTGATTATCGTTACTGGCAGGGAAGCATAAGTAAGCTTGTCAAGGATAATTCAGCCACAGATGTAATGTTTATCAACAACATATCTATGACACGTAATGCATATCTTATCGGAAAGCTGTCTCAGCTTGTGGAGGGATAGCAATGGTATTTAGCAGTATATTGTTCTTGTGTCTTTTTATGCCGGTTGTTTTCGGGCTATATTATCTGTGTCCTGCAAAATGCAGGAATATTATTCTTCTTATATCAAGTCTTATATTTTATGCGTGGGGTGAGCCGAGGTATATTCTTATCATGGTCTTTTCAACAGTATTTGATTATACAAATGGCAGACTTATAGAGTATTATAAGGCGAAAAACAGTATAAAGATGCAGAAAGCTGTTCTTATAGTCTCTGTAGCTGGCAATCTTGGCATACTTTGTTTCTTCAAATACACAGATTTTCTTATTAAATCAATAAATGGATTGTTCGATACACAGTTTGGTATTCTTGGAATAGCACTTCCTATCGGAATATCGTTTTATACATTTCAGACCATGTCATACACAATAGATGTGTATAAAGGACGTGTAGAGGCTCAACATAATATACTGGATTTTGGTATGTATGTCTGTATGTTTCCTCAGCTCATTGCCGGTCCTATTGTGCGTTATGAGCATGTATCAAAAGAGATACATAATAGAAAATTATCGTCTAAAGACATAGCTTCCGGTATTCAGCTTTTTATAATAGGTCTTGGCAAGAAGGTTATACTGGCGAATCAGATAGGTGCCTTGTGGGACAGTATTTCTGCAATGAATATATCTAAGCTGTCCGTAGCCGGTGCATGGCTTGGTGCCGTCGCATATACATTTCAGATATATTTTGACTTTTCAGGATATTCAGATATGGCAATAGGTATGGGAAAGATGCTTGGATTTAACTTCCCAAAGAATTTTGACTATCCTTATATTTCAAAAAGTATAACAGAATTTTGGAGAAGATGGCATATAACTCTTGGACAATGGTTCAGGGAATATGTATATATACCACTTGGAGGCAATAGACGGGGGCTTGAAAGACAGATATTCAATCTGTTAATTGTATGGGCACTTACAGGCTTATGGCATGGTGCCGGCTGGAACTTTGTGATATGGGGACTGTATTTCTTTGTCATATTGATGATAGAGAAACTCTTTCTGCTTGAAAAGTTCGAGAAGCTTCCCAATGTATTCAGCCACGTATATGCACTTGTTCTGATTGTTGTCGGCTGGGTTATATTTGCATGTGATGATTTTGGTAAACTTGGAAATTACCTGAAAGCACTTATTGGAGTAGGTGTTCCTATCATAAATGATGTGGCGGTATATGACCTGTATACACATATACCACTTCTTATCATACTTATTGCAGCATCTACAATGTTACCGGTTAAAGTATGTAAATTTATCAAAGAAAAACTTATGTGTAAATATAATGTTTTAGCTGGCGGCAGAGGTGAGCAGTTGTTTTTCTGGTGTAAGGGTATTTACTGCATCATTATTCTTCTGATAAGTACCGCATTGCTTGTAAGTGGTACATACAATCCGTTTTTGTATTTCAGGTTTTAGGAGGCATTATTGTGAATAAGTCTTATAAGATTTATAGTGTGCTTATTTTGGCATTGTTGGCGGTTGTTGGTGGATTTACCCTGTTTTCAGGAGAAAAAGAGTATTCATCCAATGAAAACAGAATTCTTGAAAAGTTTCCTAAGTTTAGTATGAAAGCTGTCATGTCTGGTGATTATCAGGATGATCTTGTAAATGCGCTGAATGACCAGTTTGCCGGACGTGATATAATGATGGGAATGTCAACAGATATTAAAAAGACGCTCGGCTATAAGGATATAGGTGGAGTATATATATCAAAAGACGGTTATTATATAACTAAAATCACATCTGATGATATATCGCAGGAGCGATACATGCAGAATCTCAGGTATGTGCAGTATCTTGCATCAAAATGCAGTGGTAAATCTGCTGTGCTTCTTGTTCCTTCGACAGGTACGATTCTTAGTGATAAACTGCCGGCTCATGCGGATTATTATGATGCGGATGGTATGTATAAAGCCGCCAGGGCAATACTCGGTTCATCAGACGTTATTGATATAAGAAAGCTGCTTGGCAAATACAGCAGAAAAGAGCAGATATACTATAAGACAGATCATCACTGGACTATGCAGGGTGCATATCAGGGATATGTGGAATTTTGCAGGTCTGTAGGAATAGAGGTACAGGATTTTAAGAGTTTCAATCCACAGCTTGTGAGCAAAGATTTTTATGGTACTCTTTATTCCAAAGTAATAGACAAATCAGCGGAATCTGACAAAATGTATGCGGTAAACAATAAATTTACAAGCAGTGTCAGTGTAGATAAGGATGGAAAAGAGTCGTATGGGATATACGATACTTTGAAGTTAAAGGAAAAGGACAAGTATGCTTATTTCTTCGGTGGAAATTATGGCAGAGTTGATATAAAAACGGGAAGTAAAGGCGGTTCTAAATTGCTTGTGATAAAAGATTCATTTGCCAATAGTTTCGTACCATTCCTTTTAGAAAGCTATTCAGAGATCACAATGATAGATCCTAGATATTACAATGGTTCTGTATTAGAACTTGCTGAATCGGGAGAATATGACCAGTCGCTTGTATTGTATGAGATGAGCAATTTCGCAGGAGATACCAATTTATATAAGCTGATACAGTAAAAAAGGCAATGCGCTGGCATTGCCTTTTTTGGAATATAAATAATGCTGTTATGTGGTGTTATACCTGCAATGCATTGCATTGCCTTTTTTGGAATATAAATAATGCCGTTATGTGGTGTTATACCTGCAATGCGCTGGCATTGCCCTTTTTATTTAAAGTTATAATAGTTTTTTCCGAAACTTTCAGTAGTTTTGCCACGACGCTTACCTGAACGGTTTTTTGAAGATTTATCGTTGGATTTTTTAGGTGTTTTATTTTCGTAGTGTTTGCTATGGTTGCGTCGTTTGTTTTTACGTCCTGACAGTTCTCTGCGTCGTTCACGCTGTATCTTTGCGTGCTGGCGGCGGCCACGTTTACTGCGGTAGCCTCCTGTGCCTATTTTGTCATCATCAGATTTCATTCTTACAATCAATACAATTAAGATTATTATGATGATAAGTACAATAGACAGCACAATTATATATGATTTTACAAAGTCGGCTATTTTGGTAAATATATTGGAAACTCCGTTCAAAAATCTTGAAAGAATCTTGTGCTTGCTGGCATTTTTTTCATTGTTCTGTTCTATTTCCTTGATCTCACTATTTACGATATCGCGTGATGCCTCATCGAGATGAGTTGTCTCGGTGTTATTATATATTATATTGGTAGAACCAACAGTTTTTCCATCGAATTTATATGTCACCTGACCGATTACATTCTCCCCATCTTTTAGTTTGACATCATTGTTGTAGTTTATAGTCTGAGACACATCTTTTACTTTCACCCCTTTTGGAAGGACAACAGCTGATTCATTGGCAAGATGAATTGGTGCTTTAGATGAATTAAAAAAGCTGTCGTAATTATTGAAAAGGTTTGAGTTTATATCGCTATTTTCTTCATTCAATGGATACTTCTTATAATTGGCAAATCCAAAGTTAAGAAGGGAAGTTGTGTCTGTGTATTCGTTTGGTTCACCGCTTTTAGGACTGCCGGCTTTCATTATTACACATACAAGCTGCATACCGTCTTTTTCTGCAAATGTAACAAGCGTACTTCTTGAGATATGTGTATAACCTGTCTTGCCGCCCGTACAGTATTTGTACTCGTACTGTGGAAACTGATAACCATTGATCATCTGATGATGATTGTTCCAGTAACGTGTTACTTTGTGTTTATTGGTTTTGGCACATATATAAGATTTTGTATTGAAAATCTTGCGGAAAGTAGAATTTTGTGCGGCTGTTCTTGCGATTACTGCCATATCATATGCAGATGTATAATGCTTTGGATCAGGCAGACCGTTTGGATTGTTGAAATGTGTGTCTTTAAGACCAAGCTCTTTGACTCTTGCATTCATCATATCAACAAAATTACTTATGGAGCCGGCGACGTGTTCAGCGGCACCGAGACAAACTTCATTGGCTGATTCAAGGGCAATTGCGTAAAGACACTGCTCCATAGAAAGTTTTTCGCCAACTTCGCTGTATATTGTAGAACTTCCTCTTTCTATGCCATAAACTGCTTCTTTTGAGAAAGTTACTGTATCGCTTAAAGAACTGTTTTCTATTGAAAGAAGTGCAGTAAGAATTTTTGTGATACTTGCAGGATAATGCTTTTTGTGTATATTTCTCTTGTAAAGTATTGAGCCGGTGGAAACTTCCATAACAATTGCAGAATCGCATGATAGTTTTTTGGCGGAAGGTCCTTTCGGCCAACTGAATTTACTGCCTTTTTTGGCTGTGCTTTTTGCTTCGGAAATTATACCGAAGCTATGGGGTGCTGCTTGTGCATATGTTCCGGCAGCAGATGTTACGATTATTATTCCGGCTATAAAAGTTGTAAATAAACGCTTTAACTTTTTTCTTGTACGTGTGATCATTTTTTTCAATATTCTCCATTCTAGATGAAATTACCTGTTTTATATTTATATAACAAAAAAACTTCGCATATAAATTTTCTGCACCGCTTTTGCGAAAGCGCGCATTTACAGCGAAGCTCTTTGAAAATAGCACTCCCAGTAGGAATCGAACCTACAACTGCCCCTTAGGAGGGGGCTGTTATATCCATTTAACTATGAGAGCGTACAATAGTGATTGTATCATAGTGGCATAGGAGCGTCAAGCTTTGCGTGCGTTTTTGAATAAATTTCGCTGTCTGCTTTTATGACCCAACTGTCACATGTTTAGAAATGTTTAATAAAGAATGAGTTGACTAATTTATACGAAGTGAGTTAATCTTATTAAGGTAAGTTTTACTTTAGAAATGGAGAAAATTATGGCAGAAGATATAAAGAATGACAATAACAATAATAACGATAAAGATTATGAAGATGTCTGCTATATATGCAGACGTCCTGAAAGCAAAGCAGGCAAGATGATACATATACCAAACAATATTTGTATATGTAACGACTGTATGCAGAAAACATTTGATTCTATGGGGAATATGGGCAATCCTTTTCAGGGGATGCCATATATGGATATGTTCAATATGGTACCTCCGAATATGCAGGAGGGTGTTCCTAAGCGTCAGAAGTTAAAGAAAAAGAAAGAGGAAACTGACAAAAAGAAGAACTCATTTGCAGAGGGAACATTTGATATACAGCATATGCCGGCACCTCATGTCATAAATGGCAAGCTTGATGAATACGTTGTAGGTCAGGAATATGCCAAAAAAGTTATGTCGGTAGCAGTATATAACCATTATAAGAGGGTGCTTACTGACAGTCCGGATAATGATATTGAGATAGAGAAGTCCAACATGCTTATGATAGGACCTACAGGTTGCGGTAAGACATATCTTGTAAAAACACTGGCAAAAATCCTTCAGGTACCACTTGCCATAACTGATGCGACATCTCTTACAGAGGCGGGTTATATAGGTGATGACGTTGAAAGTGTGCTTTCAAAACTCCTTGCAGCGGCAGACAATGATGTAGAGAAGGCAGAACACGGAATCATATTTATAGATGAGATAGATAAGATTGCTAAGAAACGCAATACAAACAGCCGTGATGTAAGCGGTGAATCAGTACAGCAGGGAATGTTAAAGCTTCTTGAGGGAAGTGATGTGGAAGTACCTGTAGGAGCTACAAGTAAAAATGCGATGGTACCACTTACTACTATAAATACACGCAATATCTTATTCATATGTGGTGGTGCATTCCCAGAACTTGAAAAAGTTATAAAGAACCGTCTTACAAAGCAGTCATCTATAGGTTTTGCTGCAGAATTAAAGGATAAATATGACAATGATGAAAATCTTTTGGCAAAAGTTACGACAGAAGACCTTAGAGAATTTGGTATGATACCGGAATTTCTCGGACGTCTGCCGGTAGTATTTACGCTTCAGGCAATGACAGAAGATATGCTTTGTCAGATACTTACACTTCCAAAGAATGCAATACTCAAACAGTATAAGAGACTTCTTGAACTTGATGAGGTTGATCTTGTCTTTGATGATGAGGCAATTCATGCCATAGCGAAAAAGGCGGCAGAGAAAAAGACCGGAGCAAGAGCATTAAGAGCAATAATAGAAGAATTTATGCTTGACATAATGTATGAGATACCAAAGGATGACATGATTGGACGGGTAACTATTACAAAAGATTATATAGAGAATAAAGGTGCACCGCTTATAGAGATGAGGGAAAGCGGTGAGGCAAAGATACTTACACAGCGTGATATGCCTGCTATAGAAGATAAAGAATAGTGTAAGGCATAGAAAATGTAAAATAATTTCTCAAATGAGACTTCCGGACATTATAAAAGGAAGTCTCATTTTTCCTTTATCGGAACATTTTATTCTAAAGTACATATATTATATGGAATATATGTTACCGCAGGGGGGCTGCAATTGGCGTGCACAGACAGAATATATTCAGAAGATTATAAAGATTATATAGTTGAATATTATGGCGATATAGATTATCTTTATGAACAGTACCCGGAGGATTGCTTTCAGCCTGTATCGGAAAGATATGCAATTGCATATACAAAAGCTGATTCTGTTGATACAAGGGTCAACAATGGTTCATTCATCATACCACAGTGTTATGGCCTTATGTCATCTGAACAGATGCTTGAAGCGGCAGGAATATCAAGGACACAGAGACAGCCGGCACTTAGTCTGTACGGTCAGGGTGTAATGGTAGGATTTATTGATACGGGGGCTGGTGTTTGAGGATTGTAAGAAAAAATTAAAAGTATTTAAAAAAGTATTATGGTAAAATCAAAATTAACTGAGAGGAGGCTTTGGCATGGATATACAGAAATATCATGATGAAGCAGTAGAAGTCATGAATGAGGTTAAGAAAACCATTATAGGAAAAGATGATTGTATACAAAAGGTTATGATGGCTATAATTGCAGGAGGACATATTCTTATAGATGATATACCGGGTGTTGGAAAAACATCGCTTGCAATGGCATTTGCAAGAGCGATGAATCTTGACAACAGGCGTATGCAGTTTACACCTGATGTTATGCCGTCAGATATACTGGGCTTTTCCATGTACAACAAAAAAGAAGATGAATTCCAGTATCAGGAAGGCACTATAATGTGCAATCTTTTTCTGGCTGATGAGATAAATAGAACTTCCCCCAAGACACAGTCGGCACTTTTGGAGGTCATGGAGGAAAATAAGGTTACTGTAGATGGAGTGACACGGCCTGTTCCTGAGCCATTTATAGTAATTGCTACAGAAAATCCTATTGGCAGCGTAGGAACCCAGCTTCTGCCTGAATCGCAGCTTGACAGATTTATGATATGTATAACTATGGGGTATCCGTCTCTGGAGAATGAGATTGCCATAGCTAAGGGGACAGGCAATGCAGAAATTGTTGAAAATGTCAACAGCATTATAGATGGAGAGGAACTTATCAGGATACAGCAATGTGTACAGAAGATACATATAAGTGATAAATTGTATACCTATATATGTACACTTGTGCATGAAACAAGAAATCAGCCTATGATAGAGCTTGGAGTAAGTCCAAGAGGAACGATTGCACTTGTGAATATGGTGAAAGCAGCCGCATTTCTGGATAATAGAGATTATGCAGTGCCGGATGATGTTATAAAAGTGTTTGGATCGGTTGCTGCCCATCGTCTGGTACTTAGTGCAAAAGCTCGTGTAAACAATACCGATGCAGAGACATTGCTGCATGAGATAATACAACGTGTAAAGAAACCCGGGGTAAGAGACAGATAGAGGTATAGCAGATGAAAAGAATTATTGGTTTCGCTGTGCTGACAGCAGTTACACTTTATATGTCGCTTATATACAATAGCGATTCATTTCTTCTGCTGTTTTATATGGAGATTGTATTTGGAATTACGATGTCATTATTTATATATCCGGCTGCAAAAAAAACTAAGGTATTGCTTAAGGTCAATTCCAATATGATATATCTGAATGATGCTGTGAATATTGATATTGATATAGAGAATAACAGCAGGATTCCTATTGGAGCAGTCAGGGTTAATGTAAAATGCGTCAATCTATATACAGGCAAAAAAAGAAATATAATTCTGCGTGGAGACACTGGTGGAATAAAGGTTCAATATAAGCCTGATGCTACAGGTTATTATGAATTTGTGATAAGCCGGGCATATGTGTATGATTATCTTGGAATACTTTTATTTCCAATAAAAGACATGGACAGACACACAGAAAATACCATTGTTGTACCGGAACTGTATGATGCAAATGTTTATATTAACAATGGCAGTGCAGGAGGCAGCGTACTGGAGATGGGAAGTAAAGAAAGATACAATATTACAGTCGGTGAGGTTGGTTCTATAAGGAATTATAATCCCGGGGACAGTCTTAGAAATATACATTGGAAGCTGACTTCAAAGATGGATGATATAATGGTAAAGGAAGAAGATACTCTGTACAAAGACATATTCGTATTTTTTCTGATATTTAGTTATAAAAAAGGCAATGCCAGCGCATTGCCTTCACACCGCTATTGTATACGCAATTTCCTATTCCATAAAAAAAGTAAACATGGCAGAGAAAATATGCTCTATGAAAGTTTTTTGCAGACAATGGCCTCCTTGTCCAATAGTCTTATAAAGAATGGCGGACAGCATTATATTTCCTGGTATGACAGCACAGAAGAAAATATTGTAAGATATAAAATAAATGCGTATGAAGATATATCCGGGGTCATGGAGACATTGGCAAAAAACTTTTTGGCAGCAGAGAAGGTAACAGATGATGTAGATATATACAGCCTGTTGCAGCTATATGAGAAGCAGTACGATGCCAACCCGGCAGATAACTATATGTCACTTGATATGCAGCTTGATCTGAATGTCAATAATGAACATATAGCACATATATCACAGGATTCCCTGAAAGAATCACTTTCACAGGTGAAGATTATTATCTGAATACATGAAAGAACAAAATATAACAATGATTAAGTATATTGCAAAAGAAAGGAGATAAAGTATGAATAGCGGATATAATAATTCTGACAGAAAATATTCAATTCTGATATTTAACTTTATCTCGTTAAGTATGCTGGGATATGGTTTATACAGTTCATTTTGCAGTGTATATTCTTATCCAAAGCATACATATGTAAATATTTCTATAGTGGTGATGAGCCTTGTGCTTTGTATTATATGGGGTCTGAGCAGCATATATACCAATATTCTGGCTGGTATGTCAGGTATAGTATTCGCTGCTGTTATTATGATTAAATACAGAGTTATAGAAGAAGAGGGAAATAGTATTATTTCATATATACAGAGAAGAGATTCCATATTTCACAAGAAAGAGATTAGTCAGATCCTGAAGATTAATATAGCAAAGAAGTCATTACTTCATGGTCAGCTTGTCATGATACTTATAATGTTTGTAATTTTGTCATTTATTGCAGCAGGTGTTATAAGACTAAAGAGCAGGCTTTTGATGATGGCTATTGTTTCAGTTGTAGTCGGACTTGAGATGTATCATGGAAAAACGCCGGATATTCTTTCGGGAATATTTATAATTTCAGGAATTCTGGGATTATTCTATAGTGTCCAGCTTCGGGCAGATTCAAAGGGACATCGCATAAGCAGGAATAAGAGTACATTGCAAAATAGTTTATCCGGGAATACTGTGTCCAGAAATATTGCTTTTGTCAGTATTATATTTGTCTGTTTAATTGTTGGAATGGGTGCGAGCTATTATAGCGGGGAGTACATACTGTCACATAGTTCAGAGATGATGCAGTTTCAGCATAATGCAGAAGAAAAGGCGAAGGATGCAGCTTCTATGATAGCAGCCAGATTAAGTGGCACAGGGACAGAAGGATATATGACCAATTTAGCACCTTCCTACACAGGAAAAAAGGTTATGGAGGTTGTATTTGATGCTTCACAGAAGCCTAATGGCAATATATATTTAAAAGGTTTTACGGGAGACAAATTTACCGGCAGCAGGTGGGAAAAATTTTCAGATAACAAAGATTCCGAATTTGACGATTATTATCAGTCATACGAATATGAAGATTCAGAAATATACATGTTTTATTATGATAAACCTGACAAAAAAAGCATTATGTATATGCCATACTGGTCGGGATATCGTTATATGAAATCTCTTGACCGGAACAGTTCGCTTTCAACTGAAGATTTTGACAGCAAAACAGGTCATGTCAGGAGAAATGCCAATGTGTTTAAGGTGCCGACAGGACTTTGGATGACAGAAGACTGGCTTATGGAGACTGATGAAGAAGAACAGCCATATTATTTCTTTGATAACGGTGTTGGCAATGAGAGAAGTTACTTATGTAAGAATAATACAACAGGTATTAAACGCCTGCAGAATTACAAAAAATTTGTATATGACAATTATTTTTCGGTGCCGGACTATGAAAGATTAAAGAAATTTGCAGACAGTATTCCTACGAAAAGTGATTTTGTAGATCAGTGTCGTGCGATTAAGGACAAGCTATATGGAACTGTTGATTACAGTCTTGATCTTAAGGGTGTGCCTTTTGGTGACAATTATCTTGAATATTTCCTTTTTGGTCAGCACAAAGGATATTGTGAGCACTTTGCAACAGCAGCGACTATTCTGATGAGAGAGAAGGGAATTCCTGCCAGATATGCATCAGGATATTGCATAAGCCCAAAAGATTTTGTTCTGCGTGAGATTAACAATGAATATCTGAATGGAAAATATTATGTAGCAGAAGTCAGAGACTCGGATGCACATGCATGGACAGAAGTCTATGAAAAAAATATGTGGCTTCCGGTTGATATGACAAAAGTTTCCGGTGAGACACCTGCCAGTGAATGGGCAGACAGCAGAAAGACGAAAAATTATCTGGACAATAAGCTGACCATAACCAGTACACCATTGCCGACAGTGAAGCCAACAGCCGGTAGCAACATAAAGAATACAGCAAAGCCGGCAGTTGCAGGTGATAAAAACAGGGGAAGTAAAAAGCTCACTGATACCGGTATAATAGGACATATGATAAGTAAGATATCAGCAAAGAACATGAAGATATTAATAATAATTTTATATGTGGCACTGATATTTATTTTATGCGGTTTGACTATTTATGCTGTGTCAGTTGTTATATATATGAGATATAAAAAAGATATTGTAAAATGTACGTCTATGAATGAAAGGGTTACAACGCAGGCGTATTACTTTATGAAGGTATTGAAATATTTTGGACTTAAGGGGATTGAGGAAGCAGATGATGATGAATTTATTGAAAAGATAAAAGAACGTTTTGCATCTGACATTGATAATGAGGTTATAGTTCAATACAAAGATATACTTAGCAAAGCAGCATTTTCTGACAGTGATGTGAGTGAAGCAGAAGAAAGAATATGTGAATCTGTTATGAAAAAAACTATTGGAAATGCATGGAGTATGGGTGGAATATTCAGGAGAGGAATAATATATGTATTGGGGTTAAGAAAACTGATCAGAGAGGTATATTATGTTTAGAAAGGTAGTCAAAGAGAAAATAGGGTATTACTTATGGTATACATTGTTCTTTGCAATTATATCCGGGTGCATTATAGGCGTTTTTGTGACCCATGGCAAAGCATTTGTATGGGCAAAGGATGGTATGGCGCAGCACTATCCAACTCTTATATATATCCATAAATATCTGACAGAGTTTATCAAAAATCTGCTGTCAGGTGAATTTAGCCTTCCTATGGTTGACTATAGGATAGGACAGGGTATGGATGTTCTTACTACATTGAATTATTACGGTTTTGGAGACCCGCTTACACTTCTGACTGCATTATGTCCAACAAACTATATGGAGATAATGTATGGAATTTTAATATTTTTGCGTCTGTATTTATCAGGAGTATTTTTCTCAATGTACTGTTTTGTAAGAAAACAGGGCAGAGATTCAACTGTTCTCATAGGTGCATTGTTATACTTATTTTCAGGCTATGGTCTTTATGCAAGTGTTCGTCATCCTTTTTTTGTCAATGGCATGATGTTTTTGCCACTGGTACTCATTGGTGTAGAACGTGCACTTGATAAAAAATACGGACTTCTTGCGGTTGCTACAGGCTGGTCGATGATAACGAATTTCTATTTTACCTATATGAATACAATTGTCATGGCAATGTACATATTGTTCAGACTTATCCCGGATAAAAAGCTTACATGGAAGTTACGGTTTACATCGGTATTTAAGATGATGTGCTCATATATCTGTGGAATACTTATGTCAGGAATAATTGCAATACCTGTGATAATAGCCTTTTTTGGCTGTTCAAGAGGTGGTGAGGGCGGTTACAATGGATCGCTGCTTCATTATGACCTGAAGTTTTATCTGAATTTTATTGGAACGTACTTTTTCACCGGAAGCAGTATCGGCGAGTGGACCAACTTGAGTTTTACGGTCATTGCTTTTTTTGCGATACTTATGTTGTGGCTTCGTGGAAGTAAAAGAGAGGATGTCTGCAAACGCAATAAGCTGTTGAAAATTGCATATCTTATATTGACTGCAATGATGCTCATTCCACTGGCAGGTAAGATCATGAACGGATTCGGTTATGTATCTAACAGGTGGAATTATATATATGCGATGCTTATAGCATATATCGTTGTATGCATGATGCCTGACATAATAGATCTTGTTACATTCTGGATATTTTCACGTACCGGAATTGAGAGAGGCATCGCTATGCGTAAGAAGGTCAGATATGCGTTCTGTCTTGTGATGACAGGAATATTGTCGCTGCAGGTATGTACAATTTATCTGCAGCATGGGTATCTTGAAGAATTTGTTGATCTGGGCAAAGCCAATGATACTCTGGCAAAAACAGCAGTTCAATTCGTATCAGGTGTAAAATCAAAGAATGATACCGATACATTTTTCAGGACAGAACAACCATGGTATATAGGAAATCAGTCAATTGCAATGAGTTACTATGGCAATAACTGGTATTTCAGTATAGCACCAAAAAGTTTTGTGGAGCACTACAATAAGTTTCAGTTAAATGCCATGGAGAGGACATATTCTCTACGAGGTCTTGACAATAGAACAATGCTTAATGAGGTCGCATCTACAAGACTTTATGCATCCAATGTGCTCAATGACGGTCTTGTGCCATATGGATTTATTTTGACAGGAGTTTTACCGCGCAAAGATGGAACGACACAATATCTGTATAAGAACAAATTTTTCCTGCCTTTGGGGTATACAGTTGATAGTTGGATTCCGTCTGATGAATATGATAAACTCGGATGTATACAGAAGCAGGAGGCTCTTATGCAGGGAGTTGTTCTTGACAAAAAAGATGGTGAACAGACAGATACATTTCAAAAGCACACATCAGGTCTGCTTCTAAATTCAAAAAAGATAGACTATAGTATTAAATCAATGTCAGGTATGACCTGGGAGGATGGAAAACTTTATGTAACAGAAGAAAATGCAACGATGGATATATCATTTAACAGTCCGGAAAAAAGTGAAACATATCTTAATCTGGAAGGTATAGAAGTTATTGACAATAAGAATGATTATCAGACATGTCCTGTTACAAGCGGAGTTACAAAGAACAGATTTGTACTTATGAATAAGAAAAAATCAGCCTGGTATCATAACCCCGATATAACTATAAATCTCGGATATTCATACAAAGAAAGAAAAGAATGCCGTATTACGATTCCTGATAAAGGTATATATTCGCTGAAGGATATATCTATAATAAACCAGCCTATGAACTGCTATCCTATGCAGGCAGAAATGCTCCGTAAAGATACACTGCAGAATGTAAATATAACAGCAAATACTGTAAAAGGAGATATATCACTTAAGCGCACTAAACTTATGCAGTTTTCAATACCATACAGCAGGGGATGGAATGCATATGTAGATGGTGTGGAACAGAAAATATACAGATCAAATGATATGTATATGGCAATACAGATTCCAAAAGGCAGCCATGATATAGTCCTTAAATATAAGACTGTAGGTATAGAGGCAGGTGCAGTATCGAGTGTTGTGGGAACTGTTATATTGTTTATATATGTCTTCTGGCAGCGAAAGCAGAGAAGCAGAAAAAAGTTATAGTCCATAATAAAGGCAGATACTTTGCTGTCAGACTATGCAGCATATAGAAAATATAATAGTTGAAACGCAGATAATGTTTAATTAACTTAGAAAAGAGGATAAATATGTCAGAAATATCAGATAAGAAGCTTTGTTCACTTATTGTACCTTGTTACAATGAAGAAGAGGCGATTCCAATTTATTACAAAACGGTATTGCCTGTTATAGAGAAAATGAAAGATCTGGAATTTGAATTTTGGTTTATTGATGATGGAAGTTCAGACAATACATTAAATGTCATAAAAGAGCTTAGGGAAAAAGATGGGCGTGTTCATTTTGTATCATTTTCACGTAATTTTGGAAAAGAAGGCGGTCTGTATGCCGGACTTGAACATGCAAAGGGAGATTATATTGTAACCATGGACGTTGATCTTCAGGACCCACCGGAGCTTTTGCCGGAGATGTATGATGTGGTAAAAAGCGGTGAGTATGACTGTGCAGCTACAAGACGAGTTGACCGAAAGGGCGAGCCACCGATAAGATCATTCTTTGCAAGGATGTTTTATCGTCTCATCAATAAAATATCAAAGGCTGATATTGTAGACGGTGCAAGAGATTACAGATTTATGTCACGTAAGATGGTAGACAGCATACTTTCTATGGGTGAGTACAACAGGTTTACGAAAGGTATATTTGGATGGGTCGGATTCAGGACAAAATGGATTCCTTTTGAAAATGTAGAGAGATGTGCCGGAGAAACAAAGTGGAGTTTTTGGAAGCTTTTTGTATATTCTCTTGATGGCATTGCTGCATTTTCAACAGCACCGCTTTCAATTGCGTCAATTATGGGAATATTATGCTGCGGACTGGCATTTATCGGAGCAGTATTTATCTTTGTAAGGGCACTTATGTTCGGCGATCCGGTATCAGGCTGGCCAAGCCTTGTATGTATAATAACCATGCTTGGCGGAATACAGCTTCTCTGCATGGGAATTATGGGAATGTATCTGTCAAAAACATATCTTGAGACCAAAAAAAGACCTATTTATATATCAAAAGAAGAAGAATAATGCGGACAAATAAATCGTACACCAGCGGGGATTGATTACACACACCCCGCTTTTGTTAATTTTGACAATACAAGCAGAATATATTCTATATGGGACCAGAGTATAGAGCCGGATGATGAAACAAGAGACAGGATTCCGGATGGATTTGATTATGGAATAGAATATACAAGAGATGATATTGAAAGGGCACTGGAATCAGACAATCCATGGGAGATAGTCCCAAGCAGGGACAACAATGGTCATGGGACATTTGTGGCAGGTGTCGCATGTGGCAGACGGATAGAAGAGAAAAACTTTTCCGGGGTTGCACCTCTTACTGATATATGTGTTGTGAAATGTAAAGAGGCAAAGCAGTCTCTTAAGAAATTTTATAGAATTACAACCAGTGAACCGGCATATGCTGAAAGTGATATACTTCTGGCGGTGCGATATTTATGGGAAACATCAAGAAAAGCGGGCAGACCTCTTGTAATATGTATAGGAATGGGAACAAGTATGGGAGGCCATAAGCAGGGCGGAATACTTGGAAGATATTTACAGACAATAGGTGATTACAGGGGTATTGCCGTAGTTACTGCATGTGGCAATGAAGCCAATACATCGCATCATTATAGAAGTAGTATGATGCCTCCGGGTACGGATGTTTCTGTGGAGGTGAGGGTTGGCAGCAATGACGGATTTATGATCGAATTATGGAGTGAAGCTCCGTATCTTTATTCCATTGCTCTTGTCTCGCCAAATGGCGAGTACAGCGGCAAAATTCAGGCGAGGTTAGGTGAGAAGAGAAGCATTAGTTTTTTGCTGGACAATACTGTGGTGGATATTGAATACAGGATTTTGGCATATGACAGCGGAGATGAGTGTATACAGATGAGATTTGACAATCCTTCAGAGGGAATATGGAACATACGTGCTTTCAACGAAAACAATGTAACAGGCTTTTTTGACATGTGGCTTCCTATCCAGAATTTTCTGCCGGTTACAACATATTTTTTACAGGCTGATCCCGATGTTACTTTGTGTGATCCAAGCAATAATATATATTTAATTTCTACGGCATATTATAACTCGTCCAATAGAAGTGTGGCTGTTGATTCAGGAAGAGGCTATACACGATCGGGTTATATAAAGCCCGATTTTGCATCACCCGGAATCGACATATATGGTCCTTTGCCATATGTTGGCAACAGATGTCCGGACACTGAAGAAGAAAGGGAAATATTGTCAAGATATGCTTCTATAAGTGGTTCAAGTGGTTCAACAGCCGTTACCGCGGGTGCGGCTGCACTACTTTTGGATTGGGGGATTGTCCGTAGGAATGATATAACGATGGATACGGTTACAATTCAAAAGTACATTATACGTGGTGCCAATTCATCAGGCATGAATGGAACCAACAGACTGTGGGGCAATGGAACACTCAATCTTTATGGTGTATTTGAAAGTCTTATACCGATGCGAAACTAATTGTTATGGCTGCTATCCAGAGTTTTAACATCTCTAAGAAGCACCTTGTATCTAAGATTGGCAGCATTTATCTCATATATATAGCTGTCGATCAGGTCGGGATCGTTGACGTTTGCAAGTCCTTTATACGCATTTTCAAAATTCTGCTGTGCTTCTAATAAAGCTTTTTTTAGGAAATCTTCCTTTTTAGGGGGATTTCTTTTTTTGGCAATAAATAACATAACTGGTCCTTTCTTTGTGGCGTTAGTGAGTGCACAATTTTAATGTATAGGAACTTCATATATATAAAGTATAGAACCATATTGGAAATTTTATGCATGTCTTTTTTTTTACTGACATAAATATTATGTATAAAAATTATACTGTTCACACCATATGTGAACAGCATATAGACAGGTTTAAGGAGGCACATTTTGACGAATTACATTTATTTTGTGGCATTTTTTGCGTTTTTTGTTATATTTCTCAATCTTATGGAGGTTAAAGTCACTGAAATGATTATAAATATATTTAAAAGAGTTCTTTTAGGCGTTGTATTTATTATGTTTGCCAATTATATGTTTAAGATTGCAGGAGTAAATTTTATGGTAAATATTAACCAGGTTTCAGTGACTGTTTCTGGCATATTGGGTATAAGTGGAGTGATTTTTCTTTTTGCTTTTCAGTGGATATTAACAACTGCGTTATAAAATATTTGTCAACAATGCATAAAACTACATATGTTTGACAATGTGATGAGATGATGATATATTGTCGGCACACTTAGGAAAGGAGCCAGCAATATGAGTGAAACTGTTATGTTATACATATTGGTTTTAGCCGGATTGGATGATCTTAAGAATTGTAAAATCAGAAATTCTATCATTCAATCGGGGTGGATTTTAGGTGTGATGCTTCATATTCTTGATGGTACAGCAGAAAGTCTTATTTGGGGCATTGTATCTATAGCTGTTACTATAGCAGCTGCATTTCCATTGTACAGGCTTGGTGGAATTGGAGCCGGCGATATAAAACTATGGTCTGTTATAAGTCTTATATATGGTATTTGTTTTCTGGGTGAAGTGATTATATATCTTTTTCTTATTGCAGCAGTATTTGCATTGATTAAACTTCTATGGAGCAGATCTTTGTTCGAGAGATTTTTGAATCTGTATAGATATGTTTTTGGTGGCAACGGCAGCAGTAAAAGATATTATTCATTGCAGAATGATGGTGCCGGTTATGTTATACCTATGGCACCGATAACTGCATGTGCATATTTTATCGTATTAATCAGGGGGGTAAATTTTTGAAAAAAATGAAAATAGCTTTATTGGAGGATATTTCATATTCCAGATGTTTTTCAGAGTATATAAGTCATAGAAAAAATGCACTTATAGATATACAGATATTCACAAGTATTGAAAGTATCAGACAATACATTGCTGACAATGTGATAAATATTCTTCTGGTGGGGCAGGAGCTGGTCAATGAAATATCAGGAAGCAGTCATGTAGAGAAGATTATAGTTCTAACAGAAGGAAACTGTGTTGGCGAATATACGCAATATCCTGTTATATTCAAATATCAATCTGTAGAGGTCATCATAAAAGAGGTTTTTAATATAATAGCGGATGATGAAAGCATATCGGAATGTGGTCCCAAATACTTAAGAAGCAGTAAAGAACTAATCGGTTTGTTTTCTCCTTTTGGTGGAAGCAGCATATCAATGTTTTCATTACAGCTTGCAAAGCAGTTGATAAGGGTAAAAAAGACGTTATATATCAATCTCGAAGCATTTGACGGACATGATATGAGGAAAGATGGCAATGAATATGTAAGAGGAATGTCGGAGGTTGTATTTTATATAAGGCAGAACAAAGGGAAGCTTGGCATGAAGATACAGTCGCTTATACAGAATTATGATAGCTGTGACTGTCTTTTCCCTGTAGATGATTACAGGGATCTTTACAGTATGACAGATAAGGACATGACAAGACTGGTAAATGTATTGTCCGAGGAAACAGACTATGACACGATAATATTTGACATTGGATATCTTGGAGAATCATCATTATCTTTGATGAAGATGTGTGACAAGCTTATACTTCCAAAGGTGGAGAATGGTGTTCAGAGAAATAAGCAGGAGGCATTTGAAAGACTTCTTGTACGGGAAGGAATGGAAAGGACTATGTCAAATATCCATTGTGTAAGTATGTGTGGATATGTATAGGGATAAAAGGATGAATTTAACGGAGGGAAAATGATATTACATATGAGGAATTAGAAGAGAAAAAGGAACTTTTAAGAGAGAATATATTAGGTGTAATAAATAATGAATATGCTGCATCTGATGAAAGAATACACGACATAATTGAGGAACATGTCCTTGAAATGGGACATAAGACATATCTTTCTGTAGTAGAAAAGGAATACATTATAAAAAGCATATATAACTCTATAAGAGGTTTTGATGTATTGCAGGATATAATTGACGATCCTGCTGTTACCGAGATAATGGTCAATGGAACAAGTCATATATTTGTCGAGAAAAATGGAGCAATAAGTGAATATTTATATAGATTTTCAGACAAAGCGAGACTGGAGAATGTTATTCAGCAGATAGTATCGAAAGTTAATCGTATGGTGAATGAAGCAAGTCCTATTGTAGATGTAAGACTTCTTGACGGTTCCAGAGTAAATATTGTTTTGCCGCCTATAGCTCTTGACGGTCCTGTAATCACAATACGTAAGTTTCCGGAGAAACCTATAACTATGGACGGGCTTGTTAGTATTGGTTCCATCACACAGGAAGCAGCGGAGTTTATGAAGAAGCTTGTAAAAGCCAAGTACAATGTGATTGTCAGTGGCGGGACAGGTTCAGGAAAGACCACGCTGTTAAATGCTTTGTCAAATTATATTCCCACAGATGAAAGAATAATCACAATTGAAGACTCGGCAGAGCTGCAGATACGTAATGTTCCAAATCTCGTAAGACTTGAGACACGAAATGCCAATGTGGAAGGAAAGAATGAGATTACAATACGGGATCTGATCAAGTCATGTTTGAGGATGAGGCCTGACAGAATAATCGTCGGCGAAACAAGAGATGCATCTGCACTTGATATGCTGCAGGCATTTTCAACAGGTGCTGACGGAAGTTTAAGTACAATACATTCAAATTCAGCAAAGGATTCTCTTAAACGACTTGAAACTCTTATTCTTATGGGAAAGGACATGCCTCTTGCGGCTGTAAGAAATAATATAGCGTCAGCCATAGATATAACGATACAGCTTGGAAGACTTCGTGATAAATCAAGAAGAGTGCTTGAAATATCTGAAATACTTGAAGTGGACAATGGTGAGATAGAGATTAATCCACTTTATGTATTCAGAGAGGAAGGAGAAAGCGAAGCAGGTAAGGTTCTTGGAAAACTTGTTTCAACAGGAAACAGATTAAAGAATACAAGAAAATTAAGCTTTGCAGGAATAGAGGTGTAGATTTATTTGAGCAGATCCGGAATAAGAATAAAAGTTGATATCTGCGATATAAAATCATTTTTGAAAGGTTTTTTTAAAAGCGGTATCGTTTTGTATCTGTTTTACAGGTCAGCAGTTATAGTTGTAGTATGTGCAGCTTTTTATGGGGTATATAGCATACCTTTGGAAAGAAAAAAGCGTATAGCAAAGTGGCGATGGCGGATAAACCTTGAATTTAAAGAGGTAATGCTTGGCATTGCAGCATCGCTTAATGCCGGATATTCGATTGAGAATGCATTTGAAGAGTCAATAAAGGATTTAAGAATATTGTATGGCGAGGAATCAGAACTTGCTGGTGAGATTGAACAGATGGTCTGTAAAATAAGGCTTAATCAGCCAATTGAAAAAATTCTGATGGAATTTGCTGAGTATACAAAGGTAGATGATATATACAGTTTTGCAGAAGTATTCAAGACAGCAAAAAAGACGGGTGGAGACTTGATAGAAATTGCCAGATCAACAGCATCAAGGATAAGCAGCAGGATAGAAGTAAAAAGAGAGATAAAAACACTTCTTGCCGGTAAAAGTATGGAGGGTAAGATTATGAATTACATTCCACTTGGGATTATAGTTTATTTCTGGATATGTTCACCGGGTTTTCTGGACTGTCTGTATATATCATCAGGGAGAATAGTTATGAGTGTACTTCTTGCGATATATATTCTGGCTTTTAAGTGGAATGAAAGGATAATGGATATTGAAGTATAAGTATATGACAGCGAGTATATGTATTGCGGCTGCAGTCACAATAATCGGTTTCGTGATATATATGGGTTATATGTACATAAAAAAATATCATCAGAAGGAGAAAGCAAATATATTGTTTTGTGCCGTAGATTATATATATGAATGTCTGATATTAAGATTTAATGTGTCCATGAATATGGACAGAATGGAAAGGCTCAGAAAAATCAATGTTGGGGCAGACGATAAGGAGATAACGAAAAGATATTATACCAAAATAATTACAATATTTATATGTATATTGTTATGCGTTTCTATAATGGTTCCGGTTGTTATCCTGTCTTCAGAGGCGAAAGATATCATATACAGCAATTATTTTATAGAAAAAGACAAAACAGGAGGAACAGACAAGGAAGTTAATATCCGTACAAGGATTGCTGATAAAGAGAAGGAGGTCAGGATAAATGTACCGGCAAGAGTTTATTCAGATGATGAACTGAAAAGAAAATTAAAAGAGGCAAAAAAGTATATTAATGATCGATTTCTTGCATCCAATAAGTCTAAAGATAATATTACAGCAGACCTTAATTTTGTACAGGCAGTTCCTGACAGCGAAATCATAGTAAACTGGGCTGGAGACGCAGAGGGATATATTGATGATGATGGGAAGGTTAGTTTAGGCGGACTTGAAGAGCCAAAACAGGTTGAGGTAAGTGCAACACTGCAATATCTGGAATACACTGAAGACATAATATATCAGCTTACAGTTAATCCTCCAAAGAAAAACAGTGAGGAGTCAGTATGGGACCTTTGGGAAAAGACTCTTAAAATTCTGACAGATAGAACTACATCACAAAAATACCTGCAGCTTCCATCAGAAATTTCGGGATATAAGGTTTCATATCGTGAGAATGAAGATTATTCATATATATACGTTTTTTTGCTGGGAGTATTTTGTATTATACTTGTTCCTTTTGTGCTTGAAAGCAGAACAAAAGCTTCTATAGAAAATAGAGATAAAGAACTTAGGAGGGATTATCCCGAACTTGTTGAAAAATTTATCCTTCTTATAGGAGCAGGATTAAATGTAAAAGGAGCATGGCTTAGAATAACCAATGAGTATATTGGCAAAAGAGAAAAAGATGGTACAAAATTATATGCATATGAGGAGATGCTTGTAACAAGATATCAGATTGAAAATGGTATGACAGAACTTAAAGCGTATGAACTTTTTGGACGAAGAATTGGTTTACTGCCTTATATGAAATTCAGTACATTGCTCACACAGAATCTGCGAAAAGGGACATCTGATATGCTTAGAATTTTGGAATACGAGGCAATAGATATAATGAATGAAAAAAAGGAAAACGCAAAGATACTTGGTGAAGAAGCGAGTACAAAACTGTTGCTGCCAATGATGTTAATGATGTTAGAAGTATTTGCAATCATAATATATGCAGCATTCCAGAGTATGTAAGTTATGGGTAAGGTTAGAAATGTTTAGGAAAGAGAGGTATACATTTATGATGAAAGTGATTGAAGATTTTTGGAATGAAGAAGATGGAATAGGAGTAGTTGAGATAATATTAATCCTTGTTGTACTTATTATGCTTATAGTTATATTCAGAGAACAGATAACTAAAATAGTTAAAAGTGCGTTCACACAGATAAACAGTGGTGCTGGAAAGATCAACACAAATATTTCTATTGGGAATAGTAAGTAGCGGTATGAAAAGGGATGGCAGCATAACGGTATCTCTTACTCTGATATTTATTGTAATCATGTCACTCATAACAGCAGTTATAGAAAATACAAGAGTATTGTCATCCGATGCATATGTCTCTGTCGCAGCAAATTCTGCGGCAGAGATGGTTATGGGACAATACAACAAAGAACTTTATGATGAATATAAGTTATTTGGATATGGTGGATATAACGGGATGGGTGAGATTGATATCAATGAGGAATTTATGGAATTTTTAAAGGACAATCTTACAGTGTGTCCGCCTGATCCGTATAAATCATATTCCAATATCTACAGACTGAGTGATATTGATTCAGAGATAATCAGGTGTATGAAAATATCAGAGGGAGAATATCTTGATGAACAAATATCAGAATATCTTAAGTTATCTGTAATTGATGATATAAAGGATTCTCTTTCCGGCAAAGACAGGGCTTCAAATAAAGATATTGATACAGGTGCATTGAATGTGACAGATGACTATGAGAATGGTAAGTATGATGATAAGGACAATATTAAGGACAGTACAACAGGAAAAGATAAAAAAGACGATGGTGGAAAGAATACAAAAAAGGATGGCGGTGCTGATAAAGAAAAAAATGAACTGGCAAAAGACAGTGCGGGCGGAAATCCTTTAAAAAGTCTTAAGGACATTGTTAAAAATGGTATTTTATCATTGGTATGTGATGAGTCAAAAGTATCTTCTGGTCAGATTGTACCAAGAACTGAAGGTGAGGGTACAGATAAAAAAGAAACAGTCAGAAAAAAATTTAGTGCAGGAGGGTATCTTAGTGGGTATATAGATGATAATAAGTGTTCAGACGCAGACGTGCCGGAACAAAAAGGGAGTTTATCATCAGGAACATCTAAAGTCAGATATATTACATATGCAAAAAATATGTTTTCATCATATATCAATAACCTGAATAAAACCGTTGACTATGGCAGGGAGTATATGGCAGCAGGAAAGTTAAGCGAGAAAGATAATCTTCTGTATGTAGTGAACAGGCTCATGGTTATGCGTATGGGGATAAACTTTGCATATATTATGTCAGATGCGGTTTTGCAGGAAAAAGCACTTGCGACGGCAACAGTTATTGCCGGGGTGACGGGACTTCCACCCGTAATTACGGCTGTTAAATACACTATTCTTACTATACTTGCTTATGAGGAATCATGTGTTGATGTGTGTGCACTTCTTCAGAAAAAATCCATTCCGATGATAAAAAAAGCAGAGAATTTCAAGATGACATATGAGGAGATATGTCTTGGCTCAGGAAAACTTTTCAGACAAAAAGCAATGCAGTATTCTGATGCGGCAAAAGGAAAAATTGACGGTGGTTTTACATATGAAAAAGGAATTGTACTACTTCAGATGCTTGTGCCGGCTGATATTATGAAAGAACGCATATTAGACATAATCCAATATGATATGAGAGAAAGGTTCCAGGCAACATTTTGTATAGATACGTGTATATGTTTTGCTGAATATAAAGTGACATATGATATACCATTTGCATATTCGTATCTTCATAAATATAGTGATGGCGGAATGGTGACAAAAAGAGAGGTTAAAACAGTATATGAATATAAAAGCTAATGGGGATGTCCTCTATTCTGGTAACAGTAAAAAAAGATTATATACATTTATGAGAAAAGTTCCCCTAATCCTAAAAAAATTCACATATAGAGGACATTCCCATTGGCTTTTGGGTTCAATAACTGTAGAAGCTTCGTTATGTGTTCCGGTTTTCTTTCTCGTAACAATGGCATTGTTTTATGTATTCAAGACAATGCTTGGGATCAATACAGTGCAATATCAGATGTCAGAGGCTGTAAGAAACTATGCATCATATCATACAAAGATAGGAAGTGTTGAGATGTTGGCAGCCGATGCCAAAATATTAGTCTGGGATGATGAAAAAAAGCTGTGTCATGTTGAGTATAAGGAAAAAGTTCCGGTTATAGGTTCTAAATTATTTTCGATTAGACTATACCAACAGCTAAGGTTTAGTGACTATAGCGGAAGGAGTATGATTACACCCGGACAAAATACGGATATGGATGTATATGTGTATGTTGCAGAAAATGGCAGGGTTTATCATAGGAATTATAACTGCTCATATCTTAAACCGTCTGTCTCAGGCTGTCCTGTTTCCGGGATAGATACAAAGCGTAACAATTCGGGTGCAAAGTATTATCCATGTGAGTCATGTTGTAAGCTGGGTATATCAGGGGGCGTTGTATATATTACATCTTATGGCAATAGATATCATACTGATAAAAGCTGCTCCGGAATAAAAAGAAATCCATCAAAAGTAAAACTGTCAGGGGTTGGAACAATGCCACCGTGTAGTAAATGCGGGTGATACAATGGAGGAAATGAAAATGTGTACAAGGGATATTATAAAAATAGTTATATATATAATGATAGGAATAAGTTTATTGATTAGTGCAATAACAGATATAAAATATAGAAAAATTTATATTAGTGTTGTGTTAAGTGCAAGTATAACCGCTGTTGTGTTAAATATATTTGCAGGAAATATGGATATTTATGAGATGCTGGGTATAGCTGCAACCGGTCTGATATTCTTTGGAATATCATTTGTAAGCGGTGGTCAGTTAGGTGCTGGTGATGCATGTATTTATATCATGACAGGGATTGGTCTTGGCATAGTAGGAAATATATACCTGATCTTTATAAGCTTTATTGCAGCAGGATTATATGCATCGTATCTGGTTTTATTTAAAAGAAAGAAGCGCGATTATAAAATACCGCTTGTTCCATATATTATGGTTGGATATATTGTATATTTTGTTGATAAGGCAGGTGGTTTGTCAGGTGTCTTATAAAAATAAGCATGTTGTATTGTCTGGCAGTTACACAGTTGAAGCAGCATTTGTCGTGCCTATTATATTTGGAATAGTTTTTTCGATGATTTTCCTGCTTTTTGTACTTCATGATAAGGTTGTACTATATGCCAATATAAAAGAGGGAGTAGTGTCAGTGGCTGAAAACAGAGTCGAATATAAGTCTGATAAGGAATGGAAGCAAGCGGTACAAAAAGGTATGTGGATGCTGAATGTAGATAAAGGAAATGTTACAGATAAGGGAATATTTGTAAGAGGTGAAGTGTCTGCTGCTAAGAAAATTAATCTTCCGCTTATCAGCCGCTACATAAGTACAGAACAAAGAACGTCATACAATTTAAAATATATGAAGGTACGTCCGGAAACAATGGTACGGACAAGGGAAATTCTTCAATAAGTAGTAGTGTGAAAAATCCATATACGAAAGATTTTTCACACACGAGATTTGTGTCTGCGCGCACTTGACACAAACTCGTTATGCGCAAAAAACGTGCGCAGAAATAAGGATTAGTGTGTCAAAATGGTGTATTGCATTATTAAATGGGAATTTTGATACTAGTTGGGAGGTGTTTGGTATTTGTGAAAGAATAGACATCAAAGACAGCCGTTTGTCATATTTTGTATTGTCAGAAGACATTCATGAGAATGAAACTATTGCTGAAAAAATGCTTTTAAACAATAATATTGATGAATTGATAAGTGTGGAGCTTAGGTTTGAAGACAATAAAAAATGTTTTTATTATGATACGCTTGGAATGAAATCAGTAAGTGATTATATCAATAAAGAAATGCTGGATTTTACATTCTTATATAAGATATATGACGGGATAATGAAGTCCATTATAAAAGGTGAGGCATATTTTATACGGGAAGAAAATTACATGGTACGGCCTGAATATATATATTGGCTTAAAAAAGAGGAAAGAATAAAAGTATGCTGTATTCCATGGGGACAGTGTGATTTTCAAAAAGATGTTTTGGAGTTGACAGAATTATTCCTGAAAAAGACTGACCATAAAGATGATAAGGCTGTGAAGTTTATATATGGTATGTATGATATTATTATGAATGATGGCTTTGTATATGACAGTATAAAATTGTATATGGATGAATTTGCCGATGACGAGGAATCTATATATGAAAAAGAAGATTCTGTTATTCAAAAGGAAAGCTACAATAATAAGAACAACATTTCTTATAATGCATATGGACTGATCGCGTGTGATGAGAGTAAGCTTGACAGGAAGCTTGAAATAAGAACAATTCCGGATGAAATATGGCTTGATGTAAATAATGAATTTGATTTAGAGGGCTGTGATTCCAAAGAATATACTGTTGGAAGATCAAAAAAGAATGATATAGTCATTCCATGTATACATGTAAGTCGAAATCATGCCACGATACATGCAGAGAATGGAATTGTGGTAACTGATATCGGCTCTTCCAATGGTACTTATGTCAATGGTAAAAAGATATCCACAAATGTAACAGTAAACTGCAGGGAAAATGATGTTGTCACATTTGCAGATATCAGATACAAGGTAGTAAAAAAGAAGAACTGCGTCTGAACTGTCTGTGTAAGATGTCTGATTTATTGTAATAAATGACAATGGTTCTGTATTCCGGAGATGATTGGAACTTTATTTGAATATAACGGAGTTACTTATATATTCAGTTTTAACAACAATGTAAGGATATGTAGCTTTTTTTGTGACTTTGTTCTCATCTTCAGGACCGGTAATATCAGTATCGAATACAATATTTTTATCTGATTGATAGAGATCTGCAACTTTTATATTGTATCCTGAAGTATCATGTCTGCCATATCCTTTGACAATATACAGATAAGAGCCGTCACTGTAGCTTAGTTCAAAACTATTCTTTTTTCTATCTTTTATAAGTTTTTTGAGTTCATGTGGAATATCGGCACCCGATACAACGGTATAATCGATATCACCTGTTTTGGGATATTCTTCTTTTGAACTGCATGAAGTAATAAAAACAGATGACAATATAATAAAAGCAACAGAAATAGTGACCCTTATTCGGCTATAACGAGTATTTTTTCGACCTAACATTTTATGTTCCTTTTTTATAATATTAGTAAATATGTATTAATTTTGAAAAAAAATATGCATACATATTAAGGAATACAGAAAAAAATTACGACTTTTTAAGCATAATGTACAGTTATTGCAATGATAAATATAAGATAAAAATATAAATTACATATATAGTGTTTCGTTGATTTTTGAAAAGCTGTAGTATATAATATTATCATCTAGTTAATTTATGCAGAAATATGTTTAGGAGGAACATTTAAAGATGAAGGAATTGAATAAGGAAGAATTCAAAAAGGAAGTTGAAGACTACTTAAAAGTACTTTTCCGCAAATCAATAAATGAAGCGGATGATCAGCAGAAATTCCAGGCAGTATCATATGCTGTAAAGGATTTTATAGTTGATCAGTGGATGGCTACACATAGAACATATGAGGAGCAGGACGTAAAGACAGTATATTATCTGTCAATGGAGTTCCTTATGGGTCGTGCACTTGGTAACATAATTATAAATTTAAAGGGTAACAAGGCAATTAAAGAAGCAATTGAAGAATTAGGAATGAATCTCGATGTTATAGAAGATCAGGAACCGGACGCTGCTCTTGGTAATGGTGGCCTTGGTCGTCTTGCAGCATGTTTCCTTGATTCATTATCAACTTTGGGATATCCTGCATATGGATGCGGTATTCGTTATAAATACGGTATGTTTAAGCAGGTTATTGAGAATGGTTATCAGGTTGAAAAACCAGATAACTGGCTTAAATACGGCAATCCATTTGAAATTAAGCGTCCTGAATATGCCGTAGAAGTAAAATTTGGTGGATATGTAACTATACGTAAAGATGAGTATGGCAGAGATAAATTTGTTCAGGAAAATTATCAGTCAGTTCTTGCCGTACCATATGACCTTCCTGTAGTTGGTTACAATAATAATGTAGTCAATACACTTCGTATCTGGGATGCAGAAGCAATTGATACATTCAATCTGGATTCATTTGATAAAGGTGATTATCAGAAAGCTGTTGAGCAGCAGAATCTTGCACGTACAATTTGTGAAGTGCTTTATCCAAATGATAATCATATGGCAGGTAAAGAGCTCCGTCTTAAACAGCAGTATTTCTTCGTATCAGCAACTGTACAGCGTGCTATTCTTAAGTTTATGGAAAATCATGATGATATTCATAAGCTTCCGGAGAAGGTGACATTCCAGCTTAATGATACGCATCCAACAGTTACAGTAGCAGAGCTTATGCGTATTCTTATGGATGACTATAATCTTTCATGGGATGAGGCATGGGATATCACAACTAAGACTTGTGCATATACTAACCATACAATTATGTCAGAAGCCCTTGAAAAATGGCCTCTTGAACTTTATTCAAGACTTCTTCCAAGAATTTATCAGATTACAGAGGAAATCAATAGAAGATTTGTTCTTCAGATTCAGGCTGCATATCCTGGTGACAATAGTAAAGTTGAAAAGATGGCAATAATATATGATGGTCAGGTTAAAATGGCTCATCTTGCTATAGCAGCAGGATATTCTGTAAATGGTGTTGCAAGACTTCATACAGAGATATTAAAGCATCAGGAATTAAAGGATTTCTATGAGATGATGCCTGAGAAATTTAATAATAAGACAAATGGTATTACACAGCGTAGATTCCTTCTTCATGGTAATCCACTTCTTGCAGACTGGGTAACTAAGAAGATAGGTGATGACTGGATCACAAATCTTGCACACATCAATGAACTTACACCATATGTAGATGATGAACTCAGCCAGAAGGAATTTATGAATATTAAATACCAGAACAAAGTTCGTCTTGCAAAATATATCAAAGAACATAATGGCATCGAAGTAGATCCTCGTTCTATATTTGACGTACAGGTTAAGCGTCTTCATGAGTACAAGAGACAGCTTTTAAATATTCTTCATGTTATGTACCTTTATAATCAGTTAAAGAAGAATCCTGGTATGGACTTCTACCCAAGAACATTTATATTCGGTGCAAAGGCTTCAGCAGGATATATGAGAGCTAAATCTATTATCAAGCTTATCAATAGTGTTGGTGATGTTATCAACAACGACAAGTCCATTGATGGCAAGATTAAGGTAGTGTTTATTGAAAATTATCGTGTATCAAATGCTGAGATAATATTTGCGGCAGCAGATGTATCAGAGCAGATTTCTACAGCAAGTAAGGAAGCATCAGGTACAGGTAACATGAAATTTATGCTTAATGGTGCACTTACTCTCGGAACTATGGATGGTGCCAATGTCGAAATTGTTGAAGAAGTTGGCGAAGAGAATGCATTTATATTCGGTTTATCATCTGATGAAGTAATTGCATATGAGCATAACGGACAGTACAATCCAAGAGATATCTACAATTCAGATTCAGATATCCGTGCCGTACTTACACAGCTTGTTGATGGTACTTATGCACCAGGCAATTATGATGAATTCCGTGATATCTACAATTCACTCCTTGATGGTCAGGGTGGTCGTCCTGATATGTACTTCATTCTTAAGGACTTCCGTTCTTATGCAGAGGCTCAGAAGAGAGTTGAAGAAGCATATCGTGATACAAAGGGCTGGGCTCGTTCAGCTATGTTGAATGTAGCAAAGAGTGGTAAATTCTCATCTGACAGAACTATCGAAGAGTATGCTCAGGAAATCTGGAAACTTAAAAAAGTTAAAGTTGAAGTTCTTGATGAGGACTAATTAGAAAATTTAATGTCTACATGTAGTGGCGGCATTTGCTGTCAACTGATTTAGAGCATGTAATATAATTAACACCGGATATTGGTTATATAGCTGATATCCGGTGTTTTAATATAGGGCAATACAAAGCAGAAGTGTCATCTGAGTTGTAATCTTGATGATTTTTTTCGGTTGGGTTATAATTCTAGTATCCCATTTCGTAGGAAAGTTTCCTAAACTAAAGGGTTATAAGAATGGAGGATTTAAATGAAAACAAAGCAAATCGTTGGCATAGTTGTTACAGGAGCTGTAATAATTGCCGTAGGAGTAACAGGAGCAGTATCCAATGTGATAAGCAGTAGACTTGCTGCAAATCAGGCAGAAAATGCAAAAAGCGTGTTTAGTCAGGTACTTAGTAGTGAACTGGATTCAAACATAGAACTTCCGGATGAAGATTTTATAGGTGTTATAAATGTAGAGGGTGAAATTGGGGCAACATCATCTTCAAGCTTTTCATCTTCAAGTGGATATAACCATGATCTTTATATGGATTATGTTGATAAAATGGAAAAATCTGACAAAAACAAAGGTATTCTTTTGTATGTTGACAGCCCGGGCGGAGCTGTTTACCAGACTGATGAAATGTATCTTAAACTTATGGAATATAAGAAAAAAACCGGCAGACCTGTGTGGGCATATTTTGCAAGCCAGGCTTGTTCCGGTGGTTATTATATGTCTATGGCAGCAGATAAGATATATGCCAATCGTAATTGCTGGACCGGTTCGATAGGTGTAATTGTATCACTTATGAACTGTAAGGAGCTTTATGACAAGATTGGTCTGAAAGAGATAGATATAACAAGCGGAGCCAATAAATCAATGGGTGCGTCAGGACTTGATCTTACAGATGAACAGCGTGATATACTTCAGTCGCTTGTTGATGAGGCATATGACCAGTTTGTTGGTATAGTAAGTGATGGAAGAAAAATGGATGAAAAAACTGTAAGAAAGCTTGCAGATGGAAGAATTTATTCAGCAAAACAGGCAAAAGATAACGGTCTTATAGATCAGATCGGCTCTCTAGAAGAGGAAAAAGACGCATTTGCATCTGAAGCCGGATTTTCAAAAGATATTACTTATTATACACCGGACAATTCGATTTCTGATTTTATGAAAGGACTGTTTAGTGCTGCAGAGAAATTAACACCAAAATCAGACACAGAACTTGCAAAAGATATTGTTGAGAATAAAGGAAACGGGGTGTTAATGTATTATGCAAAATAAAGCAGACAATAAGATATATGCAGGATTTTTTGTTCGTCTTGCGGCATATCTGGTGGATTTGCTTATAGTAGGGACAGCACTGCTGGTGATAAAAATCCCTATCTGGATATCTGCATTTGCATCACCAGACAATATAGTTGTAAGGGACATTATTTTCAGTTATTCAATCAAGGATATAGTTTTGTATTTGCTAAAAGTGGCATACTTTGTAATATTAACTTATTATACCGGTTCGACACTTGGCAAAAAGCTTTTTCACATAAAAGTTGTAAGTACAGAAGATCGTAAGCTGACATTATTCGAGGTTGTATTCAGGGAGTCAGTAGGAAGATTTCTTGCATCTGTAATTATTTATATTGGTTATATCATGGCTGGAATTGACAAAGAAAAGCGTGGACTTCATGATATGCTTAGCGACACTAATGTAATTTATTATCATGAAAAAAAGGTATATGTGCAGCCAAATGTACATTATCAGACTATAAAATATGGTCAGCCTATGCCACAGGAACCACCAATGCAGCCAATGAATGACCAACAGATGCCACATAGTCCATCAATGCAGCCAATGGATTGTCAGCAGATGCCACAGGAACCACCAATGC
>CAZFFA010000001.1:37094-38509 GCA_964517955.1 uncultured Jutongia sp.
AGTCCATCAATGCAGCCAATGGATTGTCAGCAGATGCCACAGGAACCACCAATGCGTCCAATGAATTGCCAACAGATGCCACAGGAACCACCAATGCAGCCAATGAATGACCAGCCTATGCCACAGGAACCACCAATGCGTCCAATGAATTGCCAACAGATGCCACAGGAACCACCAATGCAGCCAATGAATGACCAGCAGATGCCACAGGAACCACCAATGCAGCCAATGAATGAGATGCCACAAGAACAACCAATGCATCCCATAAATGATCAGACAATATCATACGAAAACAATGAAAGTATGGATGTGTCCGAAAATATGGACAATACTGACTGTTCTATGACTGAAAAAAGTGAAACAATAACAAATGAAAATGAATAAAATATTTTTATCTGTTAAGAATATTAGCAGATACTATCGTAGCACTCCGATATGCATCGGGGTGCTTTTTGCTTTATAGGAGGAATAGGATATGTATGAAAAGAAAGAATCAACATGGAAGAAAAAAGGATTTTATCTGTCGGTTTGTACTGCTATGATATGTCTGCTTGCAATTGGGACAGTGTATTATAAGATGAATTATGACAAGGGTAACAACGGGGGCAATTTATTTGCTGAAAATCAGACAGAGGAGCAGAAGGATAAATCTGATGTAAAGAAAGATTCAGAGATTGAAAAAAAATTATCAAAAGAGAAAAAGGAAAAAAATACATCAGATAGTAAGGAAACTAAGGTTACAAGTGTAAATGACAAATCAGATGTAAAGGATAATGCAGGAAAAAATAAAGACGATATTGAAAATTCAGCAAAATCCGATACAAAGCGTGATAAGAGCACAGATGATAAGAAAGATTCAAAAAATGATAATACTGACTCAAAAAATGCCAATAAAGATGATAATACTGTTACTGTTATGTCGGGTGTAAATAAGCATACATTCAATGAAGAGAAGGGTCTTATATGGCCGGTTAACGGAGATGTAATTCTTAAATACAGCATGAACAATACAGTGTATTTCAAGACTCTTGCGCAATATAAGTGTAATCCTGCAATAGCTATAGCGGCAAAAAAAGGAACTTCCGTAAAATCAGCAGCAGATGGAACTGTTATAAATGTTGGAAAAGATCCTGAAATAGGTAAATATGTGACAGTTGATATAGGAAGTAATTATACAGTTAAATATGGTCAGCTTGATAATATTACAGTAAAGAATGGACAGGAAGTTAAAGAGGGTGAACTTCTTGGTAAAATTGCTAAACCAACAAAATATTATGTCGAAGAGGGCAGCAATCTTTATCTGCAGGTAAAGCAGAATGGTAATACGGTTGATCCTTTACTTGTACTCAGATAAGATTTAACACCAGTTTACAACTTTATAAATGATAGACTTGCTGATAAATGAGCTGTTTTAA
>CAZFFA010000002.1:0-5484 GCA_964517955.1 uncultured Jutongia sp.
CAGGGGGCAGATGTAGTCGAACATCTCAGGATAGAGGATGCTGGCGGAGATGGTGTGACCGCCGCCCATGGAAAGACCTGCGATGGCACGGGAAGCGGGTTTCGCTATGGCGCGGAAGTTCTTCTCGATGAAAGGAACGATCTCGGTGCAGAGGCTTTTCACATAAGAGTCGCGCATGGCGGGATCTCTCCAGTCGAATGGCTTCTCGGGGATATTGAGGGTGCGGGCAGCAGCCTGTCCGGGGTTGCCGTTCGGCATAACCACGATCATCGGCTATGGAAGACCTTTCTCGATAAGATTGTCAAGAATCTGTGCGGCGCGGCCCATGGAGCTCCATGCCTCCTCGTCACCGCCGGCACCATGCAGAAGGTACAGAACGGGATATTTCTTTTTGGGATTGGCTTCGTAGCCATAAGGAGTATAGACAGTAAGACGGCGGCTCATGCCAAGAATCTTGCTGTCATACCAGGGATGGCTCACGGTGCCGTGTCTGGTGGCCTCGCCGTAGTTCTCCGTACGCTCTCCGGGAACGGTGAGCATGGGAAGATAACGGGTGCCGTCACGCTGCACAAGGACATTCTGAGGGTCATTTACGGCGACACCGTCAACCACGAAGTTGTAGGTGTAGATTTCAGGAGAAGGAAGAGGAATCTTCACGGACCATACGTTGTTTTCACCACGGGTCATATCAATGGTCCCGGTCCACGGATTGGGCATCCAGGAGCCGCTGAGCTTGACCACGGTGGCGTAATCGGCCTTCAGGCGGAAAGTCACGGAGTCATTCTGGATTTCAGGGGAAACGATTGGTTTCTGACCGCCGAAGAAGGCGAAATTAGTCAGTTCCTGTGCCTGCATTGCACCGGCAATGGCAAGGCAAAGGGCAATGGTAGAAATGATACGTTTCATTGGTTTTATGATTGGATTGTTTTGTGTTATCTTTTCCTTGCAAAAATAAGAACAAGGGTCCTGTTTCACATTCTCTCCTGTTCAAATGTTTTTCTATTTGAACGACGCACCTATAATCGGCAAAACGAAATGTGACGATTTTCAAATCGAAATGTGATTTTTCTCCCTCAAATCGAAATGTGCCCGGGCGGCACACATAAGCCCCTCAACCAGTGCTCAAACACCGATTGAGGGGCTCTTCTGTTGTAGCCGGCTACCCGAGCATCAGGATGCGGTTTGCTTCGGCCTTGCAGCTCTCAGCGTAAGCATTGAAGGCAGCAAACTCTTCGCTGGCGCCTTCGGCATCTGCAAGAGCGTGGCGCATGATGGCCTCGACATCCGCCTGACTGTAGCTTACCCTTATCAGAGCATTCACCAGCACCGCCTTTGTGACGGGGCCTTCGATGTCAACCGCCTCGTAGCCATAGACGGGGTGAGTCTCTGACGTTTCTTTGCCGGTGTCAGGGTCTGTGACGGTGATGGTCTCCTGTGAGACAGTTTCGTTGTAATAGCAACGGGTGCGGCCGTCGGAAAGCGTGTCCATGCGCCGCTGGTCTGTGAATTGGTACTTGATCATATTACTGCAGGTTTAATGATTGCCTTTCTATAATTACGTGTAAATGCAAAGGTCTCCATGACATGCGGAGCCTTGTGAAGAGTCTTTTCTATCATCTTGATCTCATCGAAATGAGAGAAGTAACCGAGGCGCGAGTTGAGATTGCCGAGAACGTCCCTTGCGCTAACAACCTGACCTTGCTCAAGCATTTTCTCCAGATTCTCTATGTACGCCCGGAAGCGTCCTACGCTCTCGTTCTTTGCGTAGCGTCTGTACGGCAGAAGAGCTGCGCCCAAGAAGTAGGTAGTGTCATAGACATTGGTGATGGTGGTCTTCCGAGGATGTAGCTTGAGGCAAAGTTCTCTGTCAAGAAACTCTCCGCTGCGCTCCATACACTCGAGCAAGTATTGACGATGGCGATGCAGCTGCTTGCCGTCATCGACATACCTGTTGTAGTGCCGGATTTTGAGCACCCGCTTGACAAACTGGTCAAAGGGGTTCATGTAGATATTGCTGTTGAGCTGATTGATTACGTCTCCGATGGGGACACCCACACCGGGCGCCTGATCTCTCAAACTCTTGCCGGGCTGAACCAGTTTAATAAGGCCAGGGTCTCCGTGATATACGCAGCCCTCCAGAGGATCCCGCGACAAGAAGGTGGTGATGAGATAGTCCGCAAAGTCGTAGTCAATGGCATCCGGGAAGCGCATCTTGTGATCCCCGAGCGTCTGCCAGATGATATCATAGAGCCTTGCGCGAACGATCGACATAAAGTAGCCCTGGATGTCAAGATTGAGGACCCACGCATCATATCTATAGTTGTCAGTCACGCTGCGGATGTTATGCTCCAGCCTCTCGATGCCTTCCAGCGTCCCCTTGCCGACGCGGCAAGAGTGACTGTCAAATATGAAGTATCTCTCAAAAATCGGAGACAACATCATAAACAGCACATGGCTGACAATTCTATCCCTAAACTTAGGAGCAAAGACCTCCCGGACGGTCGGATCAAGGTGAACAAACCAGTCAAGCTGGGCAGGCCGCCACTGCCTATGATAGAGTTCCAACGCGAGGATCTTGAGATTCCTTTCAAGGTCCAGCTCAAACTCCAGCTGAGCCGGCGTCCCTCTCTCCTCCTCTCGAGCCTTCAGATATGCGATGACAACCATCGCATGAATCTCGTTGAAAGTGTATTTCATTTTTGAAAAACATACCTCCGGGCACCTTTCAAATGCTCGGGAGGGGCGCACGGAGAAGCCGTTCGAGCGGTTGTTGTTGTTCAGCGGATACAGGCCGCCCGAGTTGAAGTTCAGGTTGCGCGCGTTCGCCTGGCTGTTGGAGGCGTAGGACCAGTAGTTCCCGTTGCCGCCCATGTTCGTCAGGCCGCCAGACCCGTTGGCACGGTAACCGGAGGCGCCCGCAATGAGTGCTCCGTTTGCTGAATATACGGTCGGGGGCAGCTGGCCGACGGCCGCATAGACTTCCGGGGTTGAGACCAACAACACCAAACCCAACATCACCATCAACCCCTTCTGGAATATCCTCCCCAAAGAAGGGAGGGTGGAACACTGAATTTGAAGGGACTGTGCCCAGCAGTTGCGAATGGCCGCACGACCGAGGGCCTTCTGCCCGGTGAACCGGAAGTATGTATGTTTTCTGTTCATTACTATTCTGTTGTTGCTCGTAGCCAGCCGAACAGCTGTCCTCTGACATTGTCCTCAATGCGCACCATCTGAGCAAACCCTTTCTTCTTAATGATGTCCAGGTCAAGCATTATCCGAACATTGAGCTCAATGTCAAGGACAATATCAGATGCCGCCCTCAGGAACTCGGCGCGCTGCATCGGGTTAGCCGAACACCTGTTTGCCTTGATGCAGATCTTCATCAGCTCGGTAATCATACCCTCCGTCTCCGCAATGATGCTCCGCTTGTCATTCACGGGCGCTTTTTGCGTTGACCTATTGAGTTGAAAGCGCAGCTGCCTGGCTACATTATAGACCGGCGGGACCGGCTCCAGAATTGTTTCCTCCATATCTCTTCTTTAATTCTCGCAGGAAATCCATGCACTGCAACGGTGTTTTGGTGGCAATATCGAATGTCTTCAACTCTGCACGCAGAGCTTCTGCATCTGCGCCTGCGCCGACGCAGACGATGGAGTTTTTGATTTTGATTATTATTCTTTTCATTTTTTGACAAAAATGATTGGCAGCGCCCCTCAGACGGGCGCTGCCGGTCTTCAAAGGTTTCAATTCAATTCTCGGGAGGGGCGCACGGAGAAGCCGTACGAGCGGCTGAAGATGCCCAGCGGAGACAGGCCGCCCGAGTAGAAGTACAGGAAGCGCGCGCCCGCCTGGCCGCCGGAGGCGTAGGACCAGCAGCCCCCGCTGCCGCCCATGCCCGCCAGGCCGCCAGACCCGTAGGCACGGCAACCGGAGGCGGGGAAATAGTTGCCCTGAGCATCATCGGCGGAGCGCTTAAACTTCCAGCCAGCATCCCAGGATCCCATGACGTTGAATTGCGTGGCGTCGGTTGTGTTACTGCCGGTCGTTGAGAAACCGGTAAACGCACGGCCAGACGGCAGCATATAGCCTACCGGGCAAGGGTCATAGATGGTCTTTATGGCGGCCTCCTGGTCATCCGCAAGGCTGTCAGCATTGAGTGCAGCGTTCCAGAAGTTGTTGAAGCGCGTCAGGTTGTTCCAGTTGTGACTGACATCATCGTAGCGCGAGAAGAACAGGTTCGGGTTCTTAATGGCCTCAGCAACCGTCTTGGTCTCCAGCTGGTCAAGATCCGTCCCGCGGACACCATAGCCCGAATAGACATTGCCGTTGATGTCGTAGAGCGTGGCCTGAGAGCCGCTGCCGGCAACCGGAGCCATAGGATCCTTGCGGCCCCACTGGAAGTGAGGGTTCCATTGGCGAGTCCGGGCTTCATTCCAGATGGCGCCGAGGTTCTCGGTCATCAGAAGGTATTCCACGTTGGTGTAGTTCTTGAATACGTCCGGACCAAGCACATCAGAGGTGCACCAGATGAGCCAGCTCCACATGATAGTTCCGGAGGAGTCACGCACAACCAGGAGGGCATCTCCGTTGGTCGCAGGGATAGAGGCCACGGTAAATTGAATGTACTTGCAGTCGCCACCCTCCACCAGGTTCACCGTTTGGATCATACCTGCAGATGTCTGCCAAAGCAGGCCTGCGGATGCCGGCTGGCAGTTCGCATTCTTTTCGATGAAAGGAGAGGTGATGAGCGCTCCGCGGTGGTTGACAAAGTCTGCCTGGTTACCGCCGCCGAGGTTGGTGTAGGCGGCCACATTGGCCACGCCATTCTTGATACCATTGCCATACACCACCGGGAATTTGTAGGTGCCAGGCGTGCGAACTACATAGCTGTTAGCAGTAGAACGGAGGATGGAGGATGTCCCATCGACAGAGTACATCGAGAGGTCTTTGGCCGTCACCGCGAACTTCGAGGCATCGAAGGCGATTGGATCTTTCGAGGTGCGATCAAACAGGACCACGCCCTTATTCTGCAGGAGGGCCGGATCCGAGTAAACGGTCATGTTATTTACGTCCATAATAAACAGAGTTTGAATGATTACTTTTCTTTTACATTAGCCCGGAAGGACTCTATGAAGCGCGGGGTGCAGGTGGCGATAAAGGCCTCCAGCAGGGCAAACTCCTCGTCGCTGAGCTCTATGGTTCCGGTGGATTTATAGATCTTCAGCGAGAGATCCAGGGCGGCAATGCCGTTTGTGGATTTGTAGATGTTGTCCGCCACATCCTTGCGGGCATCCACGATGGATGACGTCTCCTTCGAGATGTCATCAAACATCTTGAAATTCTTGAAATTGATTGTCTTCATATATTATATTTTTGGAATTACTTTATAAATTTTTCTTTTCCTATGATTTAATCTGCTTTTTTGAACTTGTGTTATTATAAATATTATTTTTTTCTAATTTTAACTTACTTGATATACTTAAT
>CAZFFA010000002.1:5494-34196 GCA_964517955.1 uncultured Jutongia sp.
CATATATTATATTTTTAGATATGTTGATACCCATATACCCGTCCTCGTGGCATTGTTGTATGTCAAGGTAGCGTGTGCGTTATAAATCAGCAGCACCGTCTCCATTTCGGTTGAGCCGACCGTTTCTACGGTGGTAGTGCCTCCGCTCGTTACCCTCATAATCGGGTGCGTGGCGCTTGATTTGACATTCATAGTGTTCTTCGTCGAGTGGACCAAGGCATACAGCTGCCCATGCTTCGGGGAGGACGGGAGCGTGAATGTAACAGTAGATGAATTGCCGCACATGATCACTGTATCCAGGTTTCCGAGCGTCTTCGATGTATTGGAGATATCAACGGCCGGCCGGAAGCCAGCGAAGATGCCGTCAGGACAATACCAGGCATAGTTATTTCGGAATCCCTTCGACTCGGAATAAACACCGATTGCAGTGCCGGATGCCGCGTTGCCTGAGCCGCTGGATCCATCCGCCTCAAAGCGCGCAAGACCACGTACACCCATAGATGCCGGCATAACATTTGACCCGATAAAGGCGCGATACGAAGCCGCCCAATAACCAGTCTCGCTGTCACTGAAGCAGATGAACTGATTGTAGAGGGACATTCCGCTCTTGGTAGGAGAGCCGGTGGATGTGTTCGACAGGCCGAGATAATTTGAACCGATATCAAAGCCTCCGATGCTTCCGCTGGATGCCGTGATCTTGCCGGAGAAGCTGCCGGACGTTGCGTTGACAACACCGGTGAAATTGCCATCAACGGCTGTGATGGTTCCGTCATCATTGATGACTACCTTGTTGTTCTTGGTCTTGAGCCATTTGACAATCAGGGCATCCGTGTTGATGAGGTTCGTCTTGACGTAGCCGCCCTCAATGATGGTTTCACCAAACTCCGAGATCTTTCTGACAGCCGCATTGTACGTGTCGGTATCTCCAGCTGAGATTGCAGCATTCAGATCTGAGACCGCCTCCGCTACCTTTACGCGGACCTGCTCATCGGTGTAACCTTCAGCATAGGCCTTCACCCGCTCGTTGATGAGCGTCACAAGGTCCTCGCGGGCCTGGTAGTAGTCGGTAATGGCAGACAAGGGGTAACTGCTGCTGACAGGGATATCATTCGCCCACGTATTCTGCGCGGTGTAGTAATTCACCACCTTCCGGAACTCCGTGAAGCGGGTTGACAGGGTTGCTTTTGCATTGTTGATGGCAGTGGTTGAGTAGCGCTCAGCCTGCGCAACTATGGTAACATAGCTGACGGACTCATCCTGCAGGGCGGTCTTCAGCGTGAGCTTCTCCTGCGCGGAGACATAGCCATCAGAGGCAAAGCGGGCCAGCACCTGGTTGATAGTGGCAATGTTCGTATTTGCGGTATCTGCAGCATTGAAAGCGTTGTCTATGGCCGTCTTCTCTGCCGTGGCAATCGACTGAGCGAGGGCCGCCCTGGCATTATAGTAGGCCGCGATATTCGCATAGTCAGACTCCACCGTGATGACCTCCGGAGAGGCCGCGGTGTACTTGTCAAAGGCTGCAATGGCCGCCGTGTAGGCTGCGTCGAATGCCGTGACGGAGATGCTGTATTTCCCGGCCTCCTGAACAAATGCCGTGTGCTCGGAGACCACATCGGCCTTCTGCTGTTTGAGTGCAGCCTTCTCCGTCGGGGAAATCTTACTGTCAGACGCCCAGCTGGAGAGTTTTGCATTTGCCGAAGCCGCTGCAGACACCGCATTGTTCGCAGTTGTCTGTGCATCACCAGCCAGAACGGCCGCATGCTCTGCCGCGGCCTTCGCCACATCGGACAGGATCTGCAGCACGCCATTCAGCGCCACATGATAGTCACGCACAAGTTCCGCATAGTGGTTTCTGTCGAAGCCACTGAAGGCGCCGGCGGCATTGATTTGACAGGCGTTCAAATACTCTCTGAGCGCCAAATAAGCGGCATCCAAACGGCTCTCCCCAAGGTGATTGTAGAAGATATGCTCGCCGTTATAGAGCACCGGCCCTGAGTTATACGTAATCTCCACCGAGAAGCCTTTCCGGCCCTCTTCTGCCAGGATGACTTTCACTGCGTAGTATGTGCCGGAGAGCCCCATAGAGCCGGTCGAGACGATGCCGTTGATACTTGTCCAGGTGTTCCGGATCTCCGCCTTCTCGGCCTCATCCAGAATGGCGTCCAGGTCAATCTTCTCGATAGCAGCCGCCACAGCGTCTGCAGCGTCCTGTGCGGCCGCGGCCGCCTCATTTGCGGTTTCAGCGGCGGCAGCAGCGTCATCTGCGGCATCCTGCGCAGCATCTGCAGCCTGCTTGGCAGCGTTTGCAACCGCCTGCGCAATCAGGGTTCTGGAGCTGTAATAGGCCGCGATATTCGCATAGTCAGACTCCACCGTGATGACCTCCGGAGAGGCCGCGGTGTACTTGTCAAAGGCTGCAATGGCTGCCGTGTATGCTGCGTTGAATGCCGTGACGGAGATGCCGTATGAGGTGGCCTCTGCTACCAGGGCCGTATGCTCAGCAACCACATCGGCCTTCTGCTGCCTGAGGGCGGTCTTCTCGGCCGGGGAAATCTTGCTGTCAGAGGACCAGTCGGAGAGCTTGGCATTTGCCGACGCGGCAGCTGAAGCCGCAGAGTCGGCCGTTGACTGAGCGCGCTCCGCCGATGTCTTTGCTGCATCAGCAACAGCTCGTGCTGCATCTGCGGCGCTCTTGGCATTTGCCGCAAGGCCTGCAGCCTCATTCGCTGCACCGGCGGCAGCATCTGCCGTCTCCTGCGCAGCATCTGCGGCCGCCTTTGTGGCATCGGCCACATCCTGAGCAAGGGTTGCCCTGGCTGTATAGTAGGCTGCGATATTCGCATAGTCAGACTCCACCGTGATGACCTCCGGAGAGGCCGCGGTGTACTTGTCAAAGGCTGTAATGGCCGCCGTGTAGGCTGCGTTGAATGCCGTGACGGAGATGCCGTATGAGGTGGCCTCTGCCACCAGGGCCGTATGTTCCGCAACCACATCGGCCTTCTGCTGCTTGAGTGAGGCCTTCTCAACGGGAGAGATTTTGCTATCTGAAGCCCAGTTGGAGAGCTGCGTGTTTGCGGCCGCAGCGGAAGCGCTCGCCGCATCGGCAGTTGACTGTGCCTGTGCAGCGCGGGCATCAGCCGCATCGGCAGCGGCCTTTGCGGTCGTTGCGAGGTCTCGGGCTGCGTTCGCTACGGTGTCATCTGTGTATTTGGTGGCCGTAGTCCAATGGGCAGCCGAGAAGGCTGTCCCCGCAGCCTTGGCAACCTGACAGACAAGCGTCTCATCGGAATAGTTGCCGATGGTAGCATGCAGCCACAGGTCCCCGGGGTCATAAGCATCTCCAGTCCCCGGCTGCTGCAGGAATACGCGGCGCTTACCGTCTGCGGTGTCCTGTGCCAGCGCTGCGGCGGAAAGGGCCTTGGCTACGGCATCGTTCGGGGTCTGCTTCCAGTAGTAGTTCCCGTTCTCATCCACCTGCCAGCGGTAAGCCAGAACATCATCATCGTCATAGTAAACATCCCCCAGATGCTGCCTCTTCAGCTCTTCGGTAGTCCAGTTGACAGCCGGGTAGTTTGACGTCGTAGGAGCTCCGGAACGGAAGTAGTAGTCGATGGATCCATCCAGGACATCCCGCATCTCGTTAATGTTCTCCTCTACGGCATTCTGGAAGGCCGTCAGCTGGAGGGCATAGGCACGGTTGACGGCTTCGATGGTCCTTATCTCGGCATCGGTGTAATCGGTCAGGAGATTGGCAAACTCGGCCCTGTCGAATCCCTGGAACACCGTTCTGCGGTCATTAAGGCCGATGGAGCGGAGATACTCCCTGAGCGAGAGATATGCAATATCAAGCGCAGCGAGACCCGTGAAATGATAGACGATTGACTCGTTGTTGTATGTCACCTCCCGGGTTGCGTAGGTGATGACTACCTCCTCGCCAAGACCCGCCATCGCTGCCAGGGCCCGCGTTGCCGCATAGCTGCCGCGCCCGCTGGTCCTGGACAGATCCTCGATGCCGTTGATGGTAATCCACTGAGTGCGGATGATGTTTTTCTCCGTCAGATCCAGAACCGAGTCATCATTGATCTGGTCAAGCATCGCCTCAAGTACCTGGGCCTTTGCAAGCGCCCTGTCAGCTGTGCCCTGTGCCGCATCCGCCGACACCTGCGCAGCATCGGCTGCAGCCCTGGCATCATCTGCCGCCTGTTTGGCAGTGACGGCCGCCTGCTTGGCTGCGGTTGCGATGGCCTGGGTGATGGTTGCCCTGGCGGAATAGTAAGCCGCGATATTCGCGTAGTCGGACTCCACGGAGATGACCTCCGGAGAGGCCGCGGTGTACTTGTCAAAGGCGGCGATGGCGGCCGTGTAGGCGTTATAGAACGCGGTGACGGAGATGCCGTATGAGGTGGCCTCCGGCACAAGGGAAGCATGCTCGGAGACCACATCGGCCTTCTGCTGCTTGAGCGCCGCCTTCTCGGCCGGGGAAATCTTACTGTCAGATGCCCAGCTGGAGAGCTTTGCATTTGCCGCTGCTGCGGCTTCACCGGCAGCATCCGCAGTGTCCTGTGCATCGTCGGCGGCCTGCTGGGCAGCAGCTGCAGCAGCTGCTGCATCATCGGCCGTCTGCTGGGCTGCATCGGCAGCGCTCTTGGCATTGTCAGCAGCTTGCTTGGCCGCATCGGTTCCGGCCTTCTCGGCCGTGGAAATAGCAGCGAGCAGATCTGCTCGGGCATTATAATAGGCGGCGATGTTCGCATAGTCGGCTTCTACCGTGATGGCCTCCGGTGTAGATGCCGTATATTTCGCAAGAGCGGCAGACGCAAGGGTGTACGCTGTAGTGAATGCAGCATGGCCTACATTGTACCTGTCGGCCCTGGAGACAAGTTCACTGTACTCCTTCTGCACGTCAGCGAGCTGCTGACGGAGCGCCTCCTTCTCGAGTGGTGAAATGACAGAGTCGGACGCCCAGTTGGAGAGTTTCGTTCCGAGTGCTGCCGCGGCATCTGCAGCAGCCTCAGCGGTGAGCTGGGCTGTCGCAGCCTCCGCGCGGGCCTGGTTCGCCGTGCTCTGGGCCGTTCCTGCAGCCTGGGAGGCAGAGAGGGCCTCGGACCATGCAGAGCTCACGCTGGAGGAAAGATCATTCCACTCCGCCAGATTGTCCAGGCCTCCGCCGCCGGTGATGGTTACCTTGCCGTGGAACTCTCCGTTCTCCGTCCAGATGCCGACCTTCCCATCCTTGACGCCCACGGTTGTAATGAGCTTCCCTGTGAGGTCGTAGGAGTTGATGCCCTCATAGTAATCATCCCGGGGAGAGTTCCCGTCAATGGTGGTGGTGATTTTTGCGCTCTGCCGGTTCCGGTCGTTACGGTTACCAAGCTGGATGATGTTGTCTCCGACAGCCGGAGCCGCCGAACCGGTATCACAGTCGGCCTTGGACAGGACAATGTAATCCGTGCCGACGGCCGTCACAAGGCGCCAGTAGTATTTGGCGGTGGTGGTAGCCAGATCGAAGTGATTGCACCTCGCCTGGTCACCAACGACAAACTCGTTCGGGATCTGTCCCTCCTTCGTGTCAAAATAGCACTTGTAGCCATCCTCCAACTCCTCGACGGCCGTACATTCCATAGCACCGGCGGAATAGATTACTATTCCCCCCTGATGCTTCAGCTGCTGGATGATCAGCTCAAAGAACTTTGCCGTCTTGCGGATAGTGAGCTCATCCGCCTCGATGACCGCACGGCCGCGCTGGTCAATATACATCCGGAAGCCGGAGCCCAGGAAACCCTCAGAGAACCCCGGACTCTCGACCCGGGGAGTGGTCACCTTGGCAAACCGCGGACTGTCCGTGGATCTGACGGGCTGGTCCAGGTAATCGTCAAACTCGTGTTCCTTCCAGGTGTCTGCATCCGAGGCGTGATCAGCCTCCTCGGCATGTCCGGCTTCATCAGCCCAACCAGCAGACGCCTTCTTCATCACCTTCTCTGTGGAGCCCTCTTCCGTGACCTGGTCCACAAGCACGTTCACATATCCGCCGGATACGGAAATCTTGTCCAGGTCCTCCTTGTTCTGGTGGACATGACCATCCCCTCCGGAAGGAGAGGTTCCGGAGGCTATTTCAACCACGGTACTGCCAGAGGCGCCGCCTCCGGATGCACCGGCTTTGCGGAGGCGCTCACTTCTCGGCCGCGGGTCTCTGAGATTGGTTTCTGCTTGGTATTTCTTACTCATTGTTGCTGATGTATTCGTCTGGGGCAATTTCAATGGCCATCAACTCGCTCTCATCCTTGATGATGTTCTGGTAGTCGGACACAAGCATAAAGCGCTTGCTCCCCTGGGCGGCATCTGACACCCTGGTCAAAGCGCCGGAGCGGATGGCAGCGGTCCCCTGCAGGGTGGTCTTCCGGGAGGCGAACTGCGAGTAGAGCGTGCCGATAAGCAGCTGCTCCGCCGTTGCGGTCCGTCCCTGCCTTGTCAGGCTCGACACCGGCGCCTTGGTGGCGCTGTTGAAGAAGATCCCCCTGGCAATCGGGGAAGGATTCTCCATAGTCCCGCAGATGGTGTCTATCTCGATACCCTCCTTCGCCGCGGAGTTCAGCACCCCTGTATATTCGATATCGTCGGAGTTGACAACAGGATTGGTGGTGCCGGCGCGAAGCAGCTCCAGCTTCGGAACCTTGAACAGCATCCAGCGCGTCAGCGGGAGCAGATCTTCGGTGCGGTCGAGATTGGAGATATGCGGGAATAGCAGCTCGGACACAAGGGCAACACCCGCGCAGACCGTCACCTCGATATATCCCCCTTGCGGAGGATAAGGAATCACCTGCCCGGGATCCTGAGCGGCAAAGGACGGGTACAACACGGAGTTCAGGAACCCGCAGGCCTGCCGGTTTTCCTTCCATCCGTCAAGAGCCCGACCATTCTTCTTTTTGTTCGGGTCATAGTATTGCAGCATGCAGTCATTCCAGAGGGCGGGACCGGCCTCCCAGCGGCCTTTCGTTGAAAACTTCGTGGCCTTGCGGAACATCGAGTTCCAGCCTATCTGATACTCGGACACCTCCTGGTTGTTGTAGTGATAGATGACATCTCCTGCCTCATTATACAGCTGCACCATGACCGGAATGAGGACATCCTGAGCCAGGCTGAACGAGCTGTAGTTGTCTTTTTCATTCCCGGTCTCAGCATCCGAGAACGGATTGTAGCGCGGGTCCATGAGCAGAGGGAGAGTCAACCTCAGGTTGTGCTTCGACGCATCGGCACCCAGTCCTGGCAGATAGGTCTTGTGGGTGCGCATGATCGGCGTGCCGTCAGCGAGCTTCCCTGTGATGCACTTCTTCTTCGGCCAGCCGGTCGTGAGTGCTCCGTGCCCGCCGGTATAGAAGAAATACGCCACCCCTTCGGCTGCGCTTCCGCCGAGGAGGGGAACGATTTTGAAGTATTTCGCAGAGGGGTGCTTATAGGCAAGGCCTGCACCGTTTTGACTCAGGAATATCGTGAAAGAGAGCCAGGAGTAGTCCCAATCGGAGCCGACCTTCCCCTCCTCGTAGTTCTGATAGTAGGAGTAGCGCTCCGGTCCGCTTGCCGGCACATCGCTTGTCAGATTGATAAGTGTCTCATCGGTCTCATCCGGGTATTCAAACTCGGGCTGCAGGTCCGGCTCGCCATAGGTGGACAGCGTTATCTTGGCATTGTTCGCCACCTTGTCCGTGCCCAGCTGCTGGTCGCTGGAGACCCAGACGATGGGAGAGCTGGAGCCGGAAGCATAGAGCCCGTTGATATCATAGAGGTAGATGACTCCGTTGCGCTGGATGCACTTCAACGCCAGCGGCTGGAAGATACCCTCCAAAACGGAGTACAGGTCAAGCGGGACACCGTCTTCGTCATAGAAGTTGTCACTCCTCACGGACAGGCGGGAGAGCTGCAGGCGGGTAGTCCCGTCAAGATACGTCGATATCATCGACTGGTTGATGGACGTATAGTTGAGCTTCGCCCGCGTCAGGGCATCCATCACAATCTCCTGAAGCGTCTTCATGCCGGCAAGGTTATAGCTCAAGCGCTTCAGGATACCGAAATCGCTGAAAGACAGGGACACGAAATAGTTCTTGCCGAGGGAGTAGGGCTCGGAGTAGAACTCCGGATCCAGGCACCCGCTCCAGTAAATGACACCATTCTTCAGGATGTCCGCGCGGATCCTGCCTGGCTCAATGGTATAGAGGTCCTCATAGGTCCGGTCTCCGGGGCTCAGCAGGGTAACCGTTGCCACGGAGCCGCACATCGGCGTCTCCTTGCTCTCTTCATTCCATTCGATGGTCACAGCTTCGTCTGCGAGGAACTCCAGCTCGCCGACCGTATCAAAGGCTTGGTCCGCCTCCTGAAGGATGCGGACGGTCCAGGTAACACCGGCCCGGCTGAGAAATGAACCCTCGTATCTTCTGTATAGCATACTACCCTCTGGATAAAATGGCCGACTCGGCGCCCATGATGGCATACAGGTCACGGCCACGAACTCTGAACTCTATTTTCCTGGTTCCACTGCCACCATCTCCGAGGATCTCGCGGAGCTTGCTCAGCGGAGCGACCACCTCCGGATTGCTGGCGGCATTGGCATACTCTCCGAACAGGCCCAGCGTCGGGCCGTAGGCGATACCTCCGGAGGCAAACTTAGGGATGGACGCAATGGCCGCGATGATGGACGCAATGGCGGCCACAGCCATGATAGGACCGACATACGGGATGGAAGACACAGCCGATGCCGCACCGGTTGCAGCTGCGGCCGTATTGGCCGTAGCCTCGGCCTGATGCGCCGCGGTAAGAGTGGCAAGGGCTGGGATGGCCTGCGCGATGGCGGAGAGCACGTTGGAAATCCAGCTCACCCATCCGGAAGCAGAAGAGTCCACCAGGCCGGACATCGAGCCGATGGCGGAGCTCAGCGCAGACAGGCCCTGCACGCTCGTATTGTCCGCCTTCGAGGCTGCCGTCTCGGCCACTGTGTATTTCTTCCAGGACGCAATAGCCGCATTGATGGCGTCCACCTCCTCCTGAGTCTGCGCCACGGCAGACATTGCCTGCAGCTCGCGGATCTTACGGGCGGCCTCTTCAGCCCCAACGACGCGGGCCTTCATCGTGATGTAGAAATCCTTCTCGAGGCCGAGGGTGTCGATAACCTCCTCCGTAGTCTCCTTGACCCCTGCGATGGAGTCAAGGATGGCCTGACGCTTCGCCTTGTAGGATGCGATGGTGTCCGCTATCTCCTTCCGCTCGGCATCTCCGGACGTGTTCAGCTGCTTCTCGTAGTATGAAATGGCAGTGGACAGTTCCTGGAGAGTCTTTGGATCTGCGGGGACAGACAGGGCGGCCAGCTCATTGTTGACGGCATCAAGTTTCGCCTGCCACGCCAGGATATCACGCTGGATGCCCTCGCGCTCCTCCGCAGATGCGTTTTTGAGCGCCGCTCGAAGCTCGCTCAAACGGTTCTCAATCTCCGCGATGGAGCCAGCCACAGCCTTGTTCTCTTCGACAGTTCCGGCGCCAGCTGCGGCGCCCGTATTGGCGTCCGGCCGGACCGGCTGAAGGTTCACGGATTTGAGGGCCTGGTCCGCCTTCATCCCGGCAGCCTGGCCAGCAGCGAAGAACCGGTCACCCTCCTCCATCAGCTTCTTCCCTTCATCACGGAGGGCGCCGGCAACCTCGCCTGTCTGCTTCTTTATGGAGTCGGCGTAGGCCTTCCCCATAATCTCATTCTTTCGGCCAATAACCTGGCCGCGGCCGAGCACGTCCTTCCCGGAGAGCTCGTTGATATATGCGTCTGACGCAGCCTTCACTGCCGTCTTTTTCTGGTCTTCGGTAGGAGTCACCTGCTCCGCCTCTACCATCTTCGAGAGGGCCTCCTTGTACTTGTTCGTGGCCAGCTCCATAGCGGCAGCTGCCAGGGCCCTGTTCTTGAGGCTCTGGATAAAGGCCTGCTCATTGTTCACAAGCAGGTTCTCCGCGTCATAGACGGAGTTGACCTGGACGCCCAGCTTCCGGAAGGCATCCTCGTTGTCGGTGACGAACTGGGACTTGGCGGACATGTCGTTCCCGAGGGACGCCCAGCCCTTCTGCAGCTTCCGGTACTCCAGCAGCTGCGAGGCTACCGAGTTAGCCACCGAAGAGCGGACGGACTCCATCTGCCGCTGCTCCTCTTCGGCCGCTTCCCTGACGGCCTGCTTCTCCTCCTGGTGCTTCTTCACCATCCGGGACACCAGGGCGATGATAGCCGTGATGGCCACGGTCACACCTCCGGTCAGCACACCCTGCCACGCTGTTGCAGTCGCTGCGCTCACCTTCATGGCGGCCGAGAGCCTGGTCACGCCTGCGCTCCAAAGCTCCGTAACTTTCCGGACGGTAGTGATGCGGAAGGCCGACGTGGAGTGCAGCGCATTCTGCGCCTGCTGCAGACCCATCATAATAGTCATCACGGTCTGCATCTTCGCCTGTATGCGCATCAGATCCTCGTTCTTCTGGGTGAACATGGACAGGATGCCCGTGCCCATCGAATAGACACCCATCAGGCCCTGTACTCCGGTAATGATGCCGCCTATCTGGGTGGCGCCGGTAGAGAGCGCCTGCTGCTCGGTCTGCAGCTCGCGGTATGCCGTACCGAGCCGCTCCATCTCCTCGCGCCGCGCCTGGTATTCGGCTGTGTTCTCCTTCCCCTCAAGGCGCATGCGGGCCATCTCGTTGCGCAGATCCATCAGCTGCTGACGGATGGATGAGGAGGACGTGGCGAGTGAGTTCTGGCCGTCCTCGAAGGCATGCAGGGACATCCTGGCATCCTCGGTCTCCTGCTTTACGCGCCGCATCTCCTCGGAAATACGGTCACGCTCCGCAGGCGTATATGCCGCATCGCGCTGCTGCTTCAGCTTCTCATACTCCTTCTCCAGCTCCCGGATCTCCTTCTTCTGAAGGGCGATGTTTTCCTTGAAGGAGGTGGTGCCTTCTGCGATGGCGCCCTTGATATCGTTCATTGTCCGCTCATAGACGCTCTGGATGGATTTTGCAGAGGATGACGCCTCCGCAGACGTCCGCGTGAATGCAGACGCACTGTCCTTCGCCCAGGAGGAGATGCCCTGGGACATCTGACCGGCTTGCTTCTGGATACCCCGGAAGACACCCATCAGCCCCTCAGCATCACCGTTTATGACCTTGATATTGCCATTGTCGGTGACTTCTATTTTGAACGATACCGTATTAGGCATAGCTATAGATGATTTTCGTTTACGAGCCTCTCGAGCTCTTTCATTCTCTTGAGATCCCCGTGCCCCTTAGGGACCGGCTGACCTCCCTCCAATCTGTCCTTGTCAAAACTGAGGACACATATATCCGTCAGCTTGAGAGGTTTCTTTGAGTACGGCTGCAGGAACGATGCTGCGATGGTGCGGGCCTGGTCCCAACTTTCAATGGACAGGCGCCGCTGGTTGTCTCGCCACTGCGCGCCGATGGCGTTAAATTCAGATGGGGTGCAAGCGTCAAAGTCCCTCAGACTCATCCCCACGCACCCCATCGCAAATCCTACAAGAGTCTCAATCGTTACCGGTTCTACTTTTTTTTTGAACCGTCACCCTGCGGCTGGATCTCCGCTGCGTCGGCCGCCTGGTCGGCGATGAAGACATTCAGGGCCTCCTGGTCCATCATATCCGCGAACTGGTCAACATCCAGCTCGAACGAGACGTTGTCCGCCGCGCACGCGGAAGCGATGCAGCAGTAACAGAACACCACGTTGTCAGCGACATCATCAGGGTCGGCCTTGGAGATGTCGTAGCCGGTAATGGCTTTGAAGCGGCGGAACGCCCCCATAGTGGGCCTACAGGGGTATTCCTTTCCGTTGATGATGATCTTCTGCATAACTAACCAGCGGGAACGGTTTCAGGACCCAACTTGGTCTCGTCGATGGTGACGGGGCCGTCATTGTCGAAGGTCGCGCTGTAGGTGGCGTCCTGACCGGCAGGGTTGTTCTCCTCAAGGGAGGAGATGATGAAGTTGCCGGTGGCATAGGGTGCAGCGTCGCGGCCACGATGGAAGAGCTTCAGCCCGACCGGAGTGCCGGCCTTCCAGGCAGCGAGGACAGCGTCCACGCCGCTCTCCTCTTCTCCGGAGAAGATGAGGCCGTCCACCTTGACCTGCATGGACAGGCCGGTGACGCGCTTGCTCTTGAACAGCGATGCGCTGGCAGCTGCGGAGGCGGCAGGCTTGACGGCCACCTCGTTGCTCTCAGTCGAATAGGTGGCGGAGTGCGAGGTGCAGTGTCCGGCCGCCTTGGCTCCTATCATAAGGAGGAGGTCACTACCATTTACGTACATATCAAACTGTGTTTAATCGGTTGTCAAATAACTATCTTACGACTCGTTTTCCACCCGTCCCGGACAGGGCGGGACTTTCGCCGCGCCCTGCCGCTTCGGGGGCCAAAATAGAAAGTAATAGGAAGACAGAAGGGGGTGTTGTCATGGCTTGCTGCGGGTGATGGTCTTGACCCCGGAGAGCTGCTCCGTCAGCAAGGACACCTTCTCGTTCAGCGTACTGTTCTCCTCACGGAGGGATTCCACCTGGGCCGAGAGCTCTTTGTTTTCCTCTCTCAGCGCCAGGATCTCCTTGCTCTGGGCAAGGTTCTCCGTCCGGAGGATCACAACCTCCTCGCGCAGCTTCAGGATCTCATTCATCTGCTCGGCATTCTTGGCTGCCAGGGCATCAATAGACCGCTGAAGATCCGCCAGGAACGAGTTGTTCCGCTTGCGCCGGCCGACTATCCAGCCGGCTATGCTGGTGAGCACGCCCAGGGCGAGCTCGAACAGCCATCTCAGGGAGTTAAGACCTACTTCATCCATATCAAAGTCCAATCTCTTTGAGCCACTTCTGGACATCGAACGAAGGGCAGGCCTTCGCCGCTATCTCGTTGTGGCCGATTATCTTCACCTGAGGAAACCTTTTGTGGAAGTCCAGGACATAGTCCTTCAATGCCTGGCGCTGCCGCGGCGTCCGGGTGTCTTTGGGTGTTTTTGCGTCTGAAGCAAGCCCCCCGACATACACCACATGACGCGAGCAGCTGTTGTAGCCTTTGGCGCCGTTGGTTATCTCCCAGCCATCCACATAGGCGTCCTCGTTATTCTCAACGAGCCTCTCGACGGTGCCGTCGAGGTGGATCATATCCGTGTATCCAACCTGCTTCCAGCCACGCCCGCCCTCACTTACCGGGCCAGTGTGATATGACCGGATCGCATCAGAGCTCACCTCACGTCCTTCTGGCGTGGCTGTGCAGTGGATTACAAGATACTTCAGTTCCATTCCTACTTCTCTTCAGGTTCGGTTCCGGTCTTCTTGGACGGGGCCTTCTTGGCGGGCACCTTTTCGCAGAGTCCCCTTGATAGGAGATCTTCCACGCGGGCCTCATCCTCGATGTCGATGATGGCACCCTCAGGATAGAGGGTGCGCTCATCGTACTTGTCGCGGAACTTATTGACTACTTTGAGTTTCATTCCGAGAGAGGTTTAGGCGTTCTCGGCCATCAGCTGCTTGACGGTGACGGTCTTGCTGGCGGAGGTGCCAGGGATGGTCACGGTCAGAGTGCCGACACGCGGGCTGGTGCCCTCTGCGTCATAGGCATACGGAGCGATGGTGAGATTGATGGTCTTACCGTTGGAAGCGACGGCAGCGGTGATCCAGTCAGCGTTGCTCTGCACAGCGACGGCATTCCCGTTGGAGGTGGCATAGGTGCGCTGCTTCTGACCGCCGGCGGCAGCCACATTGTCGATCAGCTCATCACCGGTGATGGTCGGAGCATCGGAGGAGCTGTAATCGCTCACGAGCACGGCCATAGCGTCAGCCTTCTTAGGCATGGCGATGAACATGTGACGGAAGTTGATGAGGTTGCGCTGGTTCTGAGGATCGGTCTTCGCCTCGTGATAGTACATCTTGGTGGAGCCGGTTGCCTTGAAGACACGGTCCTTCCAGAAAGCGAAGGAGCAATGGAAATTGCCGTTCTGCTCAATGGAGCCAAGGGCCTGCTTCACGCCCGCAGGGGTGTAGATAGGCGTATCGGCATACTCGTAGATGTCGAAGCCGAACAGACGGGCCACGCGGCCGTTCACGGGATCCAGGTTGTACTGGCGGGTGAAGTTCTCGGACACGCCCAGGAGGTCGTTCACGTGATCAGGGCAGAGTACCAGGCGGCGGCCGGCGGCAGGAACCTGGAGATTGTCCATCGCGCGCTTGACGTTGATAATATCAGCGATGGTGAGCTTCTTTCGGCCGGTAGAGGCATCGACGGCACCGGTGGTCTTGATGACCGGGGAACCGGCAGCGCAGATGGAGTGAGCGGCCTTGGCAAACTTTGCATCGTTGATGGCGTTGCCGTGGGACTCCTTCACGCGGGCCATCTTGTCATAGGACAGGGCATAGAGCTCATCGTCAGTCACGGGGGTCACCTTGGTCTGGAACTTGTCCAGGCTGATAGCGATATCACCGTCTGCCAGCTCCTGGATGGCGATAGGATAGGAGGTGTTGTTCACGAGCACGTCAGGATCCACGCCCACATTGACAAGGTGGATGACGTCATTCTCAACGACAGAGGAGGCGTCGGGGATGCCGGCGAGCCAGGATCCATCCAGACCGGCGCGGAGCTTCTTGACAAGCTCACCGGTCCAGAGCTCGGTGTAGATGCCGGCGCGCAGGCCGGAGGGAGTACCGATGACGCTGACCACAGCGGATACAGCGTTCATACCGATGGCGCCGATGACGGGATTGAACCCGGCCAGGGCACCGATGGCGCCGCCGGTGAAGCAGTTGAACACCAGGGCGCAGATGAGAGTGATGATCTTAAACATATCGCAATGGGTATTAGAGTTCGGGTTTGAAACCATACTCGGCCTCGTACAGTTTGATGTACTGCGCAAGGTCTTTCTCCTTCAGCTCTGCGAGCTTGTCGGAGGGAACGTCGGAGAGCTTTGCATAGCCCTTCTCGCCTGCATCGGGGGCAATGAAGCCGGTGATCTTGGCGGCGGGCTGCATAGCTGCCAGGGTGGAGTTCAACTCCTCCAGGCCGATCTTCTGGCCGAGCTGAATGAACTGATCCTTCTTGTCGGCCGCAAGACGGTGTTCCTTGATGGCGGTCTCCACCGCGGCGGTGATGGCTGCGAGAGTCATCTGCGCGTTCTGCTCCTTCAAGGTCTTGACCTCAGAGGAGGCGGCGGAAAGCTCGGTGATCTTTGCCTGGACTTCGGCTTCGGTGGCCGTCTCAGGCAGGCCCAGGGAAAGGGCGATGGCTTTGAGTTCCATAATAATACTGTTTGAATTAGGGGTTAATGATGTGAGTTTCGGAAGCAGAGAGTCTCCGCCTTCGGACAGCTCCAGCAGCTTGCCCGTCTGGTCGTACAGGCGGACCGCCTCGGGATTGGCGGGGATATCCACGACGGACACCTCGCGGAGGATGGAGCGAGTGACGGTTGAGCGGGTCTGACCCTGGACAACCATCTCCGGGGCATCAGAGAGTTCAACGATGCGGAGGCCGGCGGAGACACAGCGCAAGCTGCCCTTCTCGAACTGGAGGGCAACGCGCTTGGACAGGTCGGTCACCTCATCGAAGACCAGGTCACCAACCAGGGCATCGCCCTCGACGGCAAGGTTCTCGACGGTGCCTATGACCTCCCCGCGCTCGTGCATATAAAGGAGAATGGGGTTCTGCTGGAAATGAGAAGTGTCAATACCGGCAGTGATGACGCGCGTCCCGTAGCTGTTCAGCGCTTCGTTTGAGATCCTTACACGTGGTTTCGTCATGGCAAAAAACAAATTTATTTTGCCGCGAGTTTAGCCGTAATTTAGAACGATTCCAAAAAAGTATGAAACCAATTCCTGCTTCTATGAAAGCCGTTCAGCGTTTTTTGAAATCAACGCGAAAAAAAGAGAACTTGCGGCAAATTTTATTGCGCAATACTATGGTAACAAAGAAAAGCGAACAAGAGAAAAAGAAGTCCATCGCAAAGTCACTCTACCTGGCCGGGATGTCTATGGAGGAGATCGCCGAGAAGGTAGGGGTGGCCCGCGCCACCGTCAGCAAGTGGGTCAACCAGGATGGATGGAAAGAACTGCGGGCAGCGAAGACTATCACGAGGCCGGAGCTGGTGAACAAGCTCCTCAAGGCCATAGACAACCTCATCGAACAGGTGAACGACAGCGAGGACGCCAATGCCATTGCCGGACTCGGAGACAAGCTGTCCAAGCTCTCCAGCGTCATTGAGAAGCTGGACAAGCGCACGTCCGTAGTGGACACCATCGACGTCTTCATGGCCTTCAGCAAATGGATGGAATACCGCGCCAGGACGGACCGCGAAATCACGCCCGACCTGCTGAAGATCTTCAATAAGTACCAGGATGCCTATATCCTGGAGCAGTTGAACAAAAACTGACGCACGCTATGGCCGGGATGAGTCAGATCAAAGACGCGATGCTCCGATGGAAGGAGCATTGCAAGAAGGTGCAGGCGGCCACCGGCATAGACATCGCCGCCGGAGAGACTCCAGTAGAGAAGGAGAAGCGCATCGCTCATCTCCTGTCTCACTACAACGAGTTCTGCGAATACTACTTCCCCCACTACCTGAACCAGACCAACCCGGAGACCGGCGAGATGCGGGTGGTCCACAATGCCAAGTTCCACAACGACGCGGCCCGTGACATCAAGGCCAATCCCAATTTCAAGGGAGTCTTCAAATGGCCTCGCGCCCACGCCAAGTCCACCCATCTTGACGTCTTTATCCCGATGTGGCTGAAGGCCCAGAAGCAGATCCGCTTCATGGTGGTCGTAGGCAAGAGCGAGGACAGCGCAAACGAGCTGCTCGGAGCCCTGCAGGCCGAACTGGAGAACAACCAGCGCTACATCGCCGACTTCGGGGAGCAGCGCAGTATCGGAGACTGGACGGACGGCAGCTTCGTCACCAAGGACAGCTGCTGCTTTAAGGCCCTGGGCCGCGGCCAATCTCCGCGAGGCCTCCGCTACATGGAGCGCCGCCCGGACTACATCGTCATAGATGACCTTGACGATGACGAACTCTGCCGCAACCCTTCCCGCGTGGAAGACCTCTACAACTGGGTCAAAGAGGCCCTGTTCGGAGCCCTCGACCTCGGCCGCGGCCGCTTCATCATGGCCGGCAACCTCATCAGCAAGACCTCCGTGCTCGCCAAGATGTGCGAGTCCGAAGGCGTGAAGGTCAGCCAGGTCAACGCAGTGGACAGCAACGGAGAGCCTATCTGGAAGGAGAAATGGACCAAGGAGGAGGCGGCCGCAGCAGCTGCCTTTATGGGGTATTTCGCTTGGAACAAGGAGTACATGCACAACCCCATCGTGGCCGGCAAGATCTTCCGCCACGACTGGATCCGCTACAAGAAGATCCTCCGGATCAAGGACTACGACTCCATCATCCTCTACATCGACCCTTCCCTCAAGCCGAAGACCACCAACGACTACAAAGCCTGCCGCCTGTGGGGCAAGAAGGGCACGGAGTTTCACCTGATCACCTGCTGGGTGCGCCAGGACACCGTGGCCGCGATGGTCCGCTGGTGCTACGATCTCTATGAGAAACTGGGAGACGATGCGGCAAAGGTCCGCTGGATGATGGAGGCGAATTTTCTGCAGGATACCCTGCTGGATGACTTCACCACCGAAGGCAACCTCCGCGGATGGCAGCTTCCCATTACCGGTGACAAGCGCAAGAAGCCGGACAAGCTCGAGCGCATCACCAACATCACCCCGCTCTGGGAGCGCGGCTTCGTCTATTACAACGAGGCAGAGAAGGACTCCCCGGACATGAAGGTCGGCATCGACCAGACGCTCGCACTGAGCAAGGGCAGCTCCGCGCATGACGATGCACCGGACGCCGACGAAGGCGCCATCTGGATGCTCCAGCGCGAGTCAAGACACAGCAGTTTCACCCCGATGATGGGCAACCGCCCACGTCCCAAAAACAAATGGTAATATGGATAAAATCATCAATCTCATCTCTAAGCTCGTGGAGACCTTCCACGCCGTCATTGCTTCCATCAAGCGCGTCATCTGGGGCATCCGCTACACGCGGGCCATCAAGAAGGCCGATAAGCTCGCGGAGCGCTACCGCCTCCGCTACTACGTGCTCTACGTCGGCGGCAAGCTCAAATGCGTGCCGAAGCAGACCATCAAGAGACTCATCCTGCAGGGCCGGTTCAAGTCCGGCACCAAGGTCCAGGACATCGAGAACATCGCACTCTACACCACCAAAATAGCATAACCTATGGCATTTCTAACGGATGAAGACTACAAGGTAGTCATAGGCGCCACAGCGCTAAATATCGCAGACCAAAGCGCCCCCGCAAACCGGGAGAATGCCGAGAAAGAGGCTATCGAGGAGATCTCCGGCTATCTTCGGCCGAAGTACAACGTGGACCGCATCTTCAAAGCCGAGGGCGCAAACCGCAACAGCCATATCGTGATGATCACCTGCGATATCGCCCTCTACCATCTCTATAGCTCCGTAGCCCAGCGCATGGGAATGGAGATCCGCAAAGAACGCTACGAGCGTGCAATCAAGTGGCTGGAGGGAGTCTCAAAGGGAGACATCGTACCCGACCTGCCGCTGGCCACCGACGAAGACGGCAATCCCGCTAACCCGCTCCGCTGGGGCTCGGCAAAACCCATTAAAAGCATCTGGTAATGAAAGTAACTGAACGAATAGGCAACCTCGCCCTGGCGATTGCCAACAAATACGCACCGAAGCCGGAGGCCTCCCAGGCCCCCGTGCTGCACTCCGGGAAATACGGAGAGTTCAACCTGGCCGACCCGGCCGACCGCAAGCGCCTGAAGAAGGTGGTTATTGACCTGCAGCAGGAGAGCAAGCGCCTGGTTGAGCACGATATCGCCGACTGGCGCACTGCCTGTCAGATGGCCAAGAGCTTTGACAACCCGCAGCGCCTGAGGCTCTACGAGATCTACGATGACGTAGCCCTGGACCTTCACCTGTCCGGCACCATCGAGCAGCTGAACGGCTACGTCAAGGCCCGTTCCTTCAAGCTCGTGGACAAGAACGGCAACGATAACGAGGATGCGGCCAAGATCTTTGACCAGGAATGGTTCAAGGATCTGCTCGACTATCACCTGGAGGCCCGCTACTACGGACACTCCCTCGTTGAGCTTGGTGATATCATCGTGGGTGCCGGAGGCGTGATGGCCTACGACGGGGTCACGCTCATTCCCCGCGAGCACGTCATCCCGGAGAAGGGCCGCGTGGTTCGCATCAAGGGGGAAGACTGGCACACTGGCGCCGCCTTCCGGGAGCCGCCCTTTACGGACTGGCTCATCGAGTGCGGCCGCAAGAACGACCTCGGCCTCTTCGAGAAGGCGGCCAAGGAGACCATCTCCAAGAAGTATGCCCTGGCCTTCTGGGACACCTTCGCCGAGATGTTCGGCATCCCCATCCGCATAGCCAAGACCTCCTCCCGGGATGAGTCCGAGCGCGCCAAGATGGCCGCCATGATGGAGAACATGGGTGCCAAGGCCTGGGGAGTCTTTGACGAAAGCACAGACATCGAGCTCGTGGAGTCCACCAAGTCCGATGCCTACAACGTCTATGACAAGCGCGTGGAGCGGGCCAATTCCGAGCTCTCGAAGCTCGTGCTCAACCAGACGATGACCATTGATGACGGCTCCTCCCTGAGTCAGTCCCAGACGCACCTTGACGTCCTCGAGAACCTTGTGGAGTCCCTCTGCGACGGCATCCGTGACATGGTCAACAACAAGCTGCTGCCCCGCATGGAGCGCCACGGCTTCCCCGTCAAAGGTCTGAGCTTTGAATGGGATGACCCCATCGACTACACCCCCGAGCAGCAGAAGGCCTTCGAGGAGATGATCCTGAACAATTACGAAGTGCCTGCAGAGTATTGGGAGAAGAAGTACGGAGTGCCAGCGCAGAAGCAGAAGCTAAACAACGGCATCCCGATGCCGGCAGACCAGAACAACGCCTACCCTTTTTTCGATTAGGCCCCGCCGCGTTCGCGGGGCTGCGCAAAAGATATGACGCACTCCTGGCCTCCTTCCATCTGCAGCTGGCAGATGACCAGACCGATGAGGACTACCTGAACACATCAGACCGCGCGAAACTCGAGGCGGCATTCAAGTCCATGATGGGCGCCCTGTATCGTGAGGGCGGCAGCTCGTTCAACATCGAAATCGTAAAACACCCGGACGCACATAAGTTCGTCAAGGCACACACGGAGGTCCTGAACAAGGCCATCGAGAGCGTGAAGATGACTGACACGATGCGGGCAAGATTGACCAGGTCAAACGAGATCTTCTCTGGCCAAAAGGCCGTTGTCGAGATGGGAACCGCCTGGCCGTCCCTGGTTGATGAGGACGGCAATAGAAGGACGTTCAATGAGTTTTTGAAGGCCGTTCAAGCGGTAGATGAGAACTACAACAAGAACTATCTCCGGGCCGAATACAACCTCGTTCAGGCATCAGCCGAGATGGCTGGTAAGTGGGACGCCTTTGTGAAAGACGGAGACCGCTATCTCCTTCAGTACCGCACGGCCGGTGATGAGAAGGTTCGGAAAGAGCACGCAGCTCTCAACCGGGTCACGCTCCCCATCACAGATCCGTTCTGGGATGAATACTACCCGCCCAATGGATGGAACTGTCGCTGCACGGTTATCCAGGTTCTCAAAGGGACGCCGGTCACCAGCCATGACGAAGCAATGCGCCTCGGAGAGCAGGCTGTCGGAAAGAACGGAGACGTGTTCCGCTTCAATGCAGGCAAGGACGGGAAGGCCATCCCGGACACGCATCCCTATTTCCCTGACAGGTGCAAAGGATGCCCGTACAACACAATCGGCCAAAGCTCGAAAGACTGCTACACCTGCGGAGAACTCCGTAAGGCCCTGCAGGTGGCTGACACCGAGAAGGGCTACGGATGGGAGTTGTCAAAGAACGTGCTCGCCGCGGAGCGGAAGATCAGGACAAACAAGATTGAGTCGGCACACATCTTCAATCCGAAAACTGGCGAGAAGCTGCAGTCTATCTTCGGAGGGAAGAAGTCATCCGTAAATATCTCTTCGGGAAAGACGAACTGCAAGAATGCCGTAGTCACACACAACCACCCAGGAGGCCTTGGAAAGACAGGCATAAGCGCTATCGGAAACTCATTCAGCAGTGCTGACCTGGTTATGGCCATCGAGTACGATATGGCAGAGATCCGGGCTGTCACTCCGACATACACGTTCTCTATGAAGCGCCCGAGCGATGGATGGAAAGTGTCCGTAGCGGACTTCAAACTGGCCTACAAACAGGTAAACGACCGGGTTCATCAGGAGTTCCAGTCCTACATAGACGCCGCTGAAGATAGCGCTGACCGCAACAGAAGGATAGAACGATGCAACGCATCTCACTATCACGAGGTTGCCAAAAGAGTTGCAAAATTGTATGGTTGGGATTATTCCAAAAAAAATTCTTAACTTTGTACCGTTATGAAGCTATCAAAAGAAGTCCTGGACTACATCAAGGAAAACGGCTACACCCCGGAAGAACTCTCCGAGGAGGAGCTGGCTGCCCTGCCTGCAGAGGTAGAGATGGTCAAGAATGGCGTCCCATTCCTGGACGGTGTCTTTGCCCTCAAGGTTAGATACAAATAGGCTCAGCCTGCAATATACGAAGAAGCCCGGCCGATCGGTCGGGCTTCTTCTTTATCTCCTGCGCCGCTTCGATGCGGCCGCTCGCTCCAGCTGCAGCTGCGCCGGGGTCTTGAACCCCTTGCAGTCATCCGTGGGTGGAAGGTCATCATGGAGGATATATCCGTAATTGTGGCAGGCGTCCGGCCAGATATCATCCCGGCCGACGGCCGCGTCCGGACGCGGGCCCTCCGGAACGAAATACCCGCACTGCGGGCACTTCTTGCTCTTCTGCCAGAAACAGGTATCCATCACAGCGCAAATTCAAACGGAGCCTCGGCATAGCGCAGCGCATGCTGCAGCACGTGCACCTCCATCTTCCCGTCCTTCTGGATACCGTCATCATTGTGGTCCACCACAACGATCATCCCGCCCTCATCGGTAAAGAGCTTCACCGAGAAGCCGTCCCGCTGCAGCTTCCAGCTGTCCTCGTACTTCATCGGACGGAAGCCGAACTTCTCCAGCATTTCAGGCGTCAGCACAACCGGCTTCAGGTCCTTGATCAAGACAAGGTCCAGATGCCCCGGAGAAGGCCTCAAAACGGCCAGATTTTCGAGGATTCCGGCCACGGTGACCGTCCGGCCGTCCAGGGTGAAGAAATCGCCTATTTGCACGTCTTTCCTGTCCATCACTCCGGCAGCTTCACGAAGGTTCCACACTCGGGGCACCAGAACCCCTCCATAGCCTGCTCCTCTTCGGAGAGCTCATCCCAGCGGTAGGCCAGCTCGGCCCCGCAGCACGGACACTTCACCGTGTCCATATTCGTTTCAATCTTTTCCATTTCTTGCTTGAATTAGAAGTTGTACGAGAGGCCCACCACGACGCCCACGCCGAAATGAACCTTGCCGTCATAGACCATGCCCGGGCCGGCCGTCACAGCAGCCGTCCAACGCTTCTTCACGGTGTTTGTCGTTGTGATCTGCACGGTCTTCGGGAAAACGGCCATCTCATCCAGGGATGGCATGATGCCGGACACCACCGCCCTGTAGTCTTCCGTCTCATAGGTCTTGCGCTCGCGCTCAATGGGGATGGTGACAGCGGCCGTGTCAGCTGCAGCAGGTGCTTCCGCGCGGGCGGTGTCCGGAAGCTGGGCAAGGGCCTCGCTCTCCAGGGCGGCGATGCGGCGCTTCAGCTGGGCCACCGTGCCGACCTTCACCAGCTCGTATCCGGCAGGCTCCGTCTTCACCGGCTCCGGTGTCGGCATCCATACGGTATCCCGGAACTCCAGCGTGTCGGACTTGGACTTCACCAGCTCCAGTGCGCGGCGCTGACCATGCACCTCACCGACCATGAGGCAACCCACCCAGGAAAAGATGAGAAAGCACATGATAGCCGCAGCGATAAGATAGGATTTGAGTTCGATTGTCATGACTTTGAATGGCAGCGCCCCTCAGACGGGCGCTGCCTGGTTAAAGGATTCAACGTAATTCTCGGGAGGGGCGCACGGAGAAGCGGTACGGGCGGTAGATGCTGTCCAGCGGATACAGGCCGCCCGAGTAGAAGCCCAGGCTGCGCGCGTACGCCTGGCTGCCGGAGGCGTAGGATTTGGACTTGGGCACGAATGGCATCCGGGTCCAATAGTCACCCTCGACGCCTTCACTCTCCAGATCTCCACCGCGCCACCGGTAACCAGCTGCAGGGAAGAAGAGACTGTTTCCGTTCGGGCCGGTGATATCCAGGCCCTTCTTCTCCTCGTTCCACTCCACCTGGCACTCCTCGAAGAGCTCCACCATCGCGGCGCCCTTGGGGAGGCAGTCTCCGAAGACCTCGCAGGCCTCATCAAAAGTGTAGTGGCCGGGTGCATTCTCCGTTGCCCAGAGGCGGCCGGAAGGAAGGCCGAGATCCACGAACTGGAAGTTGTCCGGAGAGAAGCTCTCCTTGGTAAGTTTGTCTGTCTTGTTCATAATACTTTGTGTTTTTGGGTTGATAAAATGGGGTTAAAATGCTCTGTTGATGGCCACGGTGTACTGCTGCAGGGTCTCTACAATCGTCTCGTGGTCATGGTTGGGGCGGTCGCTTAGCAGCTGGACGCGGCGGAAGCTCTGCCCGTCCGGGATGGCGGCCACCGCCTGGGCGATAAGCCAGGGATAGTCAAGGACCTCCAGGGCGGCATCCTGCTGGGCGCTGCCGTCGGCCGCCGAGCCCTTCCAGTCCGTGACGATGTGCAGCGTCACGGCCACCTCTGCAGTGGCGCTGATGGACGGGCCGGAGAGGATGCGGTAGGTTGCCTGGCCGAACTCGATGAAGACAGCCGGCCGGGGCCATGCGGACTCCTGGTCAATGAACTCCACGTTCCTGTTCCACAGGTCAACGTGCTTGATAAGCTGCTCTCCGTCCTTCTGCACGGACTTGATTGCAGCGACGAGCGCAGAAAAAAGTTCTCTTGTCATTTTTTGAATTTACTGTTGAAATACTCTTCGAGGTTGCTTGTGATGATACCTGTGACCATCTGCTCCAGTGCCGGGTCGGAGCCCAGGAACCGGCGCCGGGGGATGGTGATCAGATAGCCCACCGGCAGGCAGGCCATCGTGCGGTAGAACTCCGAGATGCTGTCCAGCTGGGCATTCCGCTTGTCCTGGCGGCGCTCCCCGGACTTCTTCCGGCCGAAGGCGTTCTGCGTCTCGTAGAACTTCGCCCAGAAGAAGCGCTTCATCCTCGCGGTCACGGCAATCTTGCCGCCCTCGTTGTGGATCTCCGCATAGGGCAGGTCCGAGGAGAAGGTGATGCTGTTCTCATCGGAGGTGGCCTTGATGCTGCGGCGCAGCTCTCCGGTGTCCAGCAGGATGTGTCCGTCACCGCGCACAGGGCTCCTGCGGCGCTGCCATGCACTGGAGAAGAAGGCCTGGCGCTCGAAGTTCTCATCGAACTGGGCGCCTACGCCCACCCGGATGTCCGAGAGGATCTGCCGGAGGATGGTGTCAAATTCAGTCATTGTTCGTCAAGATCAGGGAAAAGGGACAGCATATCGTCAGGGATGGCTACCTTCGGATTGAGGCCGGCGCCGATGATGTTGTAGAAGGTCCGCTCCGTCATGCCGTACTTCGGATAGATGAACCGCCGCCAGATCTCCCGGTTGGAGAGACCCTTTGCAGACTCCTCTTCAAAAATCCTGTTGACGTCGCGGACCCGTTTCTGATACATCACTCCGCGCCTGGTTTCCTTCATAGGCAGCCTCCGGAGTGATGGGTTAGGACTCGGTCATACCAAGCGGGACGGACTTCCATTCGCCGTTCTCGCCGCGGATCTCCGCCTTCACGTACATCTTCGAGGCGATGGGCTCATAGGCCTCCTCGATGATCTTCACGCCCTCCAGGAACCGCTCGTTCCCGGACTCATCCGCCAGCCTGCGCAGGCGCACGATGCGTGAGGCCTTCAGCGTGCCCTTGGCGTCCTTGCTCAGCAGCGACAGTACCATCTTCACCAGGTTCTCGCTCTCGGGATCCTTCGCCAGCGAGGAGATGTACTCCTTCACGATGGCCACGCCCTCCTCGGCGGTGTCCAGGTAGTTGTCAATCTGGTAGGCGCCCAGGGTGATACGCATGCTGCCCTTGCTGTTGGTGAAGGTATGGCTCTTCACGTCCAGCTCCTCACCCTTCTTCAGGCGGAACATCTCGGCCTTCATCTCGATGATGGCCTTGAAACTGTCATAGGCCTTGCGCTTGGCGGCGGCGATATCGCCGGACACCCGGATGAGCTCAGGCATGATGGCGGAGATCTCCTCATCCACCATCTGTGCATAGTCGGTCCGCATCTGGCGGGCCTTCTCCTCGGCCTCCTTACGGGCCTTTTCCTTGCGGAAGGCCTCAAACTGGGCCTTCTCCTCGGCCGTCATCTGTACGGCCACAGTGTTGCTGTTTTCAGACATAATTATTTGGATTTAGGGTTGTCGAAAATCGGGGACTTGTAGTGGAAGTGGAAGCCGGTGCGGGTCGTACTCTCGCGGCCCATCAGGCGCTTCCCTTTGTAGAAGATGAACACATCGGAGATGAAAGGGCACACACCCTCCTTTCGTTTGATCTCCAGCTGGGACTGGTCGAAGACCTCGCCGGGGAAGAGCAGCTCCAGGGCGGCGGTTGCCACCTGAAGATCCTTCCTGTCGATGGCCCGGCACAGGACGCCGGTCAGATCCAAGTCTTGTTTGATACGTGTCATAGCGCTACGATTTGATTGCATTGGGTTTGATGGGTATATGGATGGTGGCCACCGGCTGCGGAGGCTCCGGCAGGTTCCGGATGCCGCCCTTGTCATGGATGGCCCGGAGCTTGCGCACCAGCGCCTGCAGCTCCGAGATGGTGAGGTCCTTGAACTCCTTGCCGGCAATCTTCGGAGACAGGCAGAAGGCGTTGATGCCGTCCCAGTTGTCCACCGTGTTCACGCCCAGGCGGCCGATCCACAGCAGCGCCTGGCTCCGGGCCTTCTTCAGCTGCACCACCTGCGCGGAGGCGTCAGCCTCCCGCAGCGCGTCGCACATCTCCCGGTACTCCCACGGCTTCATCTCGTGCAGATGCGTCGTGCGGCCGCCCGTATAGGTCAGCACCAGGTCATCCTTGTCTGCCATCGGATGCGCCTTCAGCAGGGCATAGAAGAGCGAATAGCCCTTCTTGTCTTTACTGTTGTTCGTAGTCATCGTCGTTATGGTTTTGAGGTTCGACATCACCGCCCGGCTCACCCCAATACTCGGCCGCGCCCTGCTCCCAGATCACCTTCTCCCCGGTAGGGCCGATGAAGCGCCCCTTGGAGAAGGCCTTATAGCCCTCCACCCACACCTTCAGGGAGGCGTCATACTTGACGCTGCGCGCCGCACGGGTCGCAGGCTGCTTCCCCTCCGCATGGGAGACGAAGATCAGCAGCTTGTTCCGGTGACGCTCCTTGAAGGCGATATAGCGCTTGTAGGAGATCTGCAGGTACTGGAACGAATCCACAATCACGAACTCCGCACTCTTGGGCCTGGACAGCCTCTCATCCAGCTCATCAATCGATGCGCTCTCCAGCACCTGGATGCGGGACCCGCAGTCCTGCAGGCCGAAGCGCTTGAAAGTGTTCTGCAGGGAGAGCGAATAGCCCTCCTCCAGAGAGACGAACAGGACCGGGCCGAAGGCCGTGAGAGCCTTCGCCAGGGACGCCACTGCGGAGCTCTTGCCGTTGCCGGAATTGCCCCAGATGAAGACCACGCCGTGCCGGTCCATCGCACCGAAGCAGCCGTCCCACCCGTCACCGAGGGTGATGGAGCGGCGCTTGATGCTGAGGACCTGGCGGGCTGATAGGGATTTAGCCATTTGAACGGTGTTTGAACGGGGTTTATTATCCTCTCAGGGAGAGCTTCTTCAGTTCCTTATGGACGGACTTCTTCACGCGGCGCAGGTCATTGCGGCACTCCGCCGCCTCCTGCAGCACGTTGCGGATGGCGCCCTCATCCTGCAGGCCGTTCGCCCGGCAGATGGCCGCCACCTCGTTGCTGTTCACCAACGTCAGGGGGATGAACCGCCGGCAGATCCGGCTGTCCAGCTCATCATAGCCCTTCCGGCAGGCCTGCACGCCACGGCCTACGCGCTTGTGGATGTAATCCGTGCTCAGGAACACCATCCCGCACAGATCCTCCAGCGCATTATAGAGGGACACGTAGTAGTACAGCACCGAGTCCGTGAGCTTGTCACCCTCATCGAAGATCAGCAGCGGGTTGTCCTTGTTGCCCAACTCCCGGATGACCTCCTGCAGCGTCTCCCTCACCTTCAGCCCCTGGGCATTCACGCCCACCACGCGGGCCAGCTCGCGCACGAAGTCCGCACGGGTCATGTCCTCGCTGCAGGTCAGCGCGAACACGTCCCTGTGGGCCTTGGCATACTCGCGGGCGGCCGTGCTCTTGCCGATGCCGGCAGGGCCCGTCACCCACATCACGTTGCTGTCCTCCTGGGCATCCTCGAAGTACAGCATCAGGGACCGCCATGCGGCCGTCTCGCACAGGCGCCAGCCAGCACCCGACGCCACCTGGCGCTGCACCTTCAGCCACATCTCCTCCGAGATGAGCCCCCAGTTGCGGTTAAGGATCGAAGAGATGGTCCCGGCGGACACGCCCTTCAGGGAGTTCGCAGCCTTGTTCTGCGAGGGGTAGCGCTGCACGTAGGCCTTCAGGTCCTGGGTGATGCGCTCTTTCTGGTCATTTGTCATCATAATACTGTCTATTTTGGGTTTGTTACATTCTGTCATAGGCCGCCAGCGGGTCAAAGTTCGAGACCTCCTTCTCCAGCTTGCCGATGCTCTCCGGCAGCACCGGCACGGCAGCTGCCGCAGCCTCCTCCGCCCGGATCTCATCCGCAAAGCGCTCATACTCCAGGTTGGGGATACCCTTCAGCCTCGGGGTCTGCAGGCCGTGCTGCTCAGGCGCCACACCGAACTCCAGCTCCAGCGCGTGGTTCTGCAGATCCCTGCGCACCCGCTCCTTCTTGTTCGCGGCATCCTGGCGCGCGATGAAGCTGCGCTCTCCCTCCTTCTGGTCCATCATCGCGCGGTGGTTCTTGATGTACGGCCGGGCCTCAGTCACGAACTGCAGGCCATAGTTCTTGTCCTCCAGGCACAGGCGCACCCGCTCCATGTCATGCGGGTCATACTGCACCACGAACTTGCGCCCGGCATTGCCGGAGAGGAACCGCACGTCCGGCATCCCGTCCTTGTCCAGCACCTCATAGGTGAAGCGCTGCCTGTTGATGGTGATGGTGATGCCGGCGGCCGTATAGGCCACGGCCTCCTTCGTGCGCAGCCAGAACAGCTCCCTGCGCAGCGCATCCGTCAGCGCCACCGCCTGGGCATTCACGCTCTCCGCGTACAGCTCCCGGCGCGGCCGCTGCCACTCCGGATGCGGCAGGGAGTTCCACTGCTCGCGGGCGGCGCGGTAGGTGGCCACCACCTCCTCGCGCGTGGGCAGCTGCTCCACATTGGCCAGCACGAACTCCGCATTGAAGCGGGAACGGTCGCTGCGGGCCGTGATGTTCTGCCCGGTGAA
>CAZFFA010000002.1:34296-36196 GCA_964517955.1 uncultured Jutongia sp.
CAGCCGATCAGGCACTCGCTGAACGCATCCACAATCTCATAGGCCTGCAGACTCGCGGCCTTATAGCCCTGACCGGGCACATATTGCTTGTAATACAGGTTGATCTTCGTACCGTCACCGTACCACACGGCATCACGGCAGCTGGGCATGATGGTATTGAACTTGCGCGTGAACAGCGCCTTGGCGGCCAGCTCGCCCTGCTCGGTGTCCTTCCACTGCACCATCACCTCCGGACGCTCCAGGAACTGCAGCAGCGTATTGATGCTCCGCAGCGGCTTCCACCCCTTCCCGGCGCACTCGGCATTGTACTTGTCATAGAGCTGCTGGATGGTATAGACCGGGGTGCGGGACCGTTTCATTGCAATGATCCAGCGGCCGGCCGCGGCGGTGATCTTCGTGGAATTGGAGTTGGACAGCTTGCCGGACACCAGGCAGCCGTAGCCATCCCTCTTGTACTGGCGCATCTTCTCGCGCAGGCGGGCGCTGTTCTTCGGCAGCGTATGGCCGTACTCATCCCGCAGGCGCTCGCAGCACTCATAGATGGCCTCCCAGTTCACCGGTGTTGAATTGCCGGACATGTTGCGCCGGGAGCGCTGCGTGTTCTCCAGACTGATCAGGTGGTTCAACACCGAGGCATTCACCAGGTACTCCTCCTGATGCTCGCCCTTGAGCGCGGAACCGTCCTCCAGACGGAACTCCGCAAAGAAGGACCGCGCCTTCTCATCGTATTTGAGCATATCCCTGTCCTTGTTAAGCAGACGCTCCGGATCACCGTACTTCTGCACGAATGCCGCCCGGAAACGCTCCGGCAGCGACGCAAACTCAATCAGCGCCGGATGCCCCAGGCCCTTGCCCGGGCGGAGGACGTTGAGGTTTCCGCGATGCGCAAGCAACTTATAGTTGGTATATGTCATAATAGCATCACCATCGTCAGACCTGGTCAGGTCCGCTACGGTCACTGCGATTATGTTTCCGAGATACTCCATAACATCTTCTCTTAGGCCCCGCGGCGGGACTCGAACCCGCACCTCCGTCACCGGCGCCCGGCCATCGGGCTGCACGGGGCTCCGGGCTACATCCGCCCGCCCAGGTGAGCCTCCAGCTCCGCAGCCGGCACTTCGCCCACCGTCTTGTACTTCATCAGCCAGGCACCGGCCCCCATCCGGGCCTCCTCCTCGCGGCGCCTGCGCTCGCGCTCACGCTCTTCGGCGATCCTGGCAGCCTGCTCCCAGGCCGCGACGATACTCAGCTGGCTCATATCTGCGTATTCTCCCAGACAACCTTCAGCACGGCCAGGGACACCGAGTCCACCAGGCACACGCGCATGTAATAGCGGTTCATGCCGGGGTCGATGCCGCCGCACCAGCCCAGCTTCTCATCATACTCCCGGAGTACCTGCCTGCCGGTCTCCTCCAGGTCCCGCGTCGGGAAGGTAAATCCGATACGGATCTGGTCGCTGCCCTTCTCGTGCTCAAGCACGCGGACAAGTTTCATCTCCTTACTCATCGCCGCACCCTCCTACAGATTGACCTCACGCGCGCTGCGCTCCTGCGCAATCGCAAGGATGTTGCTCCAGCCCTTCATGTCCACGTTCTGGAACTCCTGCTCCAGCACCGAATTGACCACCATGTTCACGGAGGAGTCCTTCGTGTTGATGATGATCTTCACCTTGCCCGGGAACTCCTGATAGATGATCCCGTTCTCGTGACGGGTCACGCAGTTCGGGATGAAATCCTCCTCGGTGTACTGCCCGCCGTGAGCCAGCGCATACTCCCGGATGGCCGTAGCCTCCGGATGGCGGGTCACGAAGGCAAGTGCCTTCCAGATGGACATTCTGCTGCGGTGGAAATGCAGCTGCAGCTCCTTGTTGAGCTCGTTGGAAACCTTGATAAACTGTCTC
>CAZFFA010000003.1:0-35337 GCA_964517955.1 uncultured Jutongia sp.
CTTTGATTTTATACCATGAGTTCTTGGACCATATGCTATATTGTCATATATGCTCATTGGAAATGGATTGGGATTTTGAAAAACCATACCAACCCTTTTTCTAAGGTGATTAACATCTATATCACCATATATATTTTCACCGCCAAGTTTAACCTCTCCGGTTATTCTACACCCCTCTACAAGATCATTCATACGATTAAGTGACTTAAGAAATGTCGATTTTCCACAGCCTGATGGACCGATAAATGCTGTTATCTGATTTTCCGGGATATCCATATTTATATCCTTCAATGCATGAAAATCATTATAATATAGATTCAGATTTTCAACATGAAATTTTGAAAGACGATTACTCTTTGCAATTGTTTTATCAACTGTCTGTGCAAATTCTACTGTATTATCCATATTTATATTCTCCATTCTTCCTAGGACATTTTTCCTAATAGCATTACTACTCACGCTATCTTATATTTTTTACTTTTTTCTCATACCCTTTGCCGTAAGATGCTTAGCTACAAATCCGGATAAAAGATTTATCAGTATTACCATCACAAGAAGTACAACCGACGTTGCAAATGCCTGATTGGTGTATAAACCTTCATTGGATAAAAGGTACATATGTACTGACAATGTTCTAACAGATCTAAGTGCATTTTCCGGTACTTCCGGTGTCGTTCCTGCTGTATAAATAAGTGCGGCTGTTTCACCAACTATTCTTCCTATAGCAAGAATTACACCTGCAAGTATTCCCGGAACTGCTGATGGAAGAATTATTCTAAAAACAGTTCTAAGTTTTCCTGCTCCAAGTCCAAAACTTCCCTCTCTGAAACTATCCGGTACAGACAACAATGCTTCCTCCGTCGTTCTCATAATCGTTGGAAGAACCATTATTGCGACTGTAAGTGCACCTGATAAAAGAGACAGTCTGAAATGAAGTGCCGTTACAAAGAAAAGTGAACCAAAAAGACCATATACTATAGATGGAATACCTGATAATGTCTCTGTAGTTATACGAACAATTCCTACAATCTTATTGCCTCTTTTAGCATATTCAACAAGATATATTGCAGAAAATATGCCAAGAGGTGCTGCGATAATAAGTGCAAGACCTGTAAGTAAAAATGTATTTATAATAGAAGGAAGCATTGACGAATTATCCGATGTATACTTCCAGCTAAAAAGTTCCGGTGTCAGATATGGTATACCTCTTATAAGTATGTATGCGATCAGATACACCAATGCAAATGTTGTTATTGCTGCTGCCATAATTGTCAATATAAGTACAATTAAAGAGCCCGGATGTTTTGTATATGTTTTCAGCTTCTGTTTAAGAGACTGATTATTTATTGCCTTAAGCTGTATCTGTGGTGTCATCGTTCAGCCCCCCTTCTTTTCAATACTGAAAACAATCCATTGATTATAAGTATGAATACAAACAATACAACGCCTGTTGCAATAAGTGCACTTCTGTGAAGATCTGTTGCATAACCCATCTCTATAATGATATTGGCTGTAAGAGTACGTATTCCGTCAAAGATTCCCTTTGGCATACGTGCCTGATTACCGGCAACCATTACAACCGCCATTGCTTCACCTATCGCTCTTCCTATTCCCAGAACGATACCTGCCATTACACCTGATTTTGCTGCCGGCAGTACCGTAAGAAAGACACTTCTCTCATGAGTTGCTCCAAGCGCAAGTGCACCCTGATAATATTTTTCAGGCACTGCTCTTATTGCCGATTCGGATACACTTATTATCGTTGGAAGTATCATCATGCCAAGAAGAATTGATGCTGATACAATACTTAATCCATTGCCACCAAATCTTGCTCTGAAATTATCCCTTATAAAAGGAACTATAACCATAAGTCTAAAAAAGCCGTATACTACAGATGGAATACCTGCTAATAAATCCACACCTGCTTTTAAGATTCCATATAATTTCTTTGGACAGAATTTAGCGAGAAAAACTGCTGTTAGTATCCCTAAAGGAACTCCTATTATAATCGCACCTGCCGTAACATAAACACTTCCAAGTATCATAGGAAGTATTCCGTATATATCATTGCCTGCCTGCCATACATTTCCAAGTAAAAACTTAAATACACCTATTTTGCCAATGGCAGGAACACCATTGGCAAATAAGAATACACATATAAGTAATACTGCTATGATAGATACACATGCACTAACAAGAAATACGATTTCCATAAATATATCTAGTATTTTTGATTTTTTCATATCACATTTTCCTATCTTCAAACATTTTCATGTGAAAACACTTATGTAATTGTCCATAGCCTGATTATCAAACCTACGCCTATGCACCAATTATTTTACATCAGACCAGTCAGTTACATCACCAACAAATATTGACTTAACCATATCAGATTTAATGTCATCAATCTTATTATTCTTATTTACTATAACTGCAATACCATCAAGTGCTATAGCTGTTGGTGTAAGACCTGCATCTTTTTCACTGTCTTCAAGCTCTCTTGATGCCATACCTATATCACATGTACCTTCCTGTGTTGCTGTCATACCTGTAGTTGAATCGCTTTCCTGTATGTCGATCTTTGCTTTTGAATTAACCTTCTGATAAGCTTCTGAAAGTTTTTCCATAACCGGTGTTACCGATGAAGAACCGGCTACAACAACAGTTCCACTGATGCCTGTTGTCTTAAATGCCTTTGCTGCATCATCAACTGCAATATATCCATTATCTTCAATAAGCTTCTGACCATCTGCACTCATAATGTAATTTATGAAATCCTGTGCTACATCACTTACTTTGCCCTTTGTTGCAATATTGAATGGTCTTGATATCTTATATGTACCACTTTTAATATTCTCTGCTGTTGCCTCAGCACCATCAACCTTAAGAGCCTTAACTGTATCATTCAATGCACCAAGTGATGTATAACCTATAGCATACTCATCACTTGCAACTGTTGTCATCATGACTTCTGTACTCTTAACTATATTGGCATCAACAGATGTTTTATCAACTTTGTTACCATCTGCGTCTTTTTCCTGAACACCAAATAATTCAATAAATGCACCTCTTGTACCAGATCCATCTTCTCGTGAAATAACTGATATAGGCTGGTTTTTATTATCTAACTCTGAATTAGCACTTGAACCTCCCTTTGTATTTCCGCCACATCCTGTCAATAATCCTGCTACACATAAAACACTCATACCAACTGCTGCTAATTTCTTTAATCTCATAATTGTCTCCATTTCTGCACATTTCTTATAACTGCACACGCTTACATGTTACAGTCTTGATTTCTCTACGTGCTCTCTTTTTTCTTTTTTGATTACGAGATTTATAATAAACGTCCAATGTAAATTTCACTATCTATCTTATTTAAAATTTATGTAAAATATTGGTAAATAAATTTGTCACACTTTTTTATACGTAAAACACATAAATGATATAATATTTTTACTCATGGACGGCTCTAAAGCAGTTACAGATATTTTAGTTACATAATAAAGCTTAAAATCTGTATTATCACTATATATTCATCATATATTATAGAAATAATTTTTTATACTCTGTAACAGTTTCATTGTACAGAGCTTTAAAGAAAGGAATTCTATGTCAAATAAAATTTCAATCCAGTCAAAATTTAATTTAAAAAGCTTTGTTGCCATCGGAATATTGATACTATCTATAGTTATTGCAGCCGGTACAGGAATTGCTTTTCTACATGATAATGTCGCTACAGGCAACTTTTCCTCCGGAGTAATCCACGAAAAAAAGCTTCCTATATACTGTGTAGACAAAAAAGAACCTAAAGTTGCACTTACGTTTGATGCCGCCTGGGGCAATGAGGATACAAGAAAAATACTTGAAATTTTAAAAAAGCATAAAGTTCATGTAACTTTTTTTATGACCGGAGGCTGGGTAGAAGCATACCCTGATGATGTAAAAGCCATAGCAAAAGGCGGACACGAGCTTGGCAATCACAGTGAAAATCACAAACAGATGTCAACATTATCCGCTGACCAGTGTAAAGAGGAAATAATGAAAGTCCATGAAAAAGTAAAAAAAATAACCGGCATCGAAATGTCGGTTTTCAGACCTCCTTATGGAGATTACAATGATACTCTTATAACTACCGCAGGCGAGTGCGGATATAATGCGATACAGTGGGATGTAGATACGCTTGACGCAGAAACAAAGTTATGCTTGACATACGGTGCACAGTATGGTATTATATACTTGTAACAAGGAAACAGGCTGACAGAAAGGAGTAAACCTTATGAGCAAGAAACATAAGAAAAAAGATTGCTACAAGCTGGCTAGTCTAATTATCAAAGCAACATTCGCAATAGCTTCTCTGATAGCAGCAATAGCACAGCTTATAGCATCAATAAAGTAGCTAAGGCTACAAGGTGGGAATGGGGCAAAAGCCCCTCTCCACTTATATCTTATCATAAGGCTATAAAAAATCAATGAAAAAATATTCTGTTTATGATGCATTTCTGGTATTTTCACTTATACTAGCTGTAGCTACAAATAATTCAAGATATTCTCTTATTATTTTGGCTATAGCATCTATAATGGAACTAATTGATTTATGTAAATCATACTACAAGGAGACTCATAGATTAAATGGAACAAGAAAAGAAAATTAGACCACAGGACAAATGGAACGCAAAAGCCGGATATATCAGCAAAAGCTACAAGTTAAAGAAAGATGTCGTTGAAGATTTTGCAGAAGCTTGTAAAAAAGCCGGTGTTAGTCAGGCTGGAAAACTTACAGAATTTATGAAAGAATTTTCCAAAAGCGTTTTATAACACATCAAATTTCTTCAGAATTTAATATGTATACCCTCTTTATTGGACAAGCCAGTAAAGAGGGTATTTCTTTCCTCATTTGTATTTTTACTTCCTATCAAACAATGCTTTCTCTGCCCTTCTGCGCCTTGTCAGCCCGGCTAAAGGTTTACCGCCTGCTCTGTCATATGCAATGATCTTATCGCTTATGACTTTGATGCTTCTTGTCCCCTTAGCAGTCAACTGGTCGATTGAGCCAATGTTGTATGCGAACGATACGAGAGCATCAAACTGATTCTGATTAAATTTATACTTCGCATAATACTTGTTGACCTTTGCAGCGTATTTCTTGTTTAATGATTTAAGCAGGAAGCTTTCAGCCTGTTTCTGTGTTATCATTGTTCCCGCTTTGATTGTGATTCCAGTAATTTCCTTATCAGCGTTAGTTGTGCCATATCCAATAGTCCAGACTCCGACACTATCCTGATACGCTTTTAAGCTGCATCCTTCAAATTTCTTTATAAGTGCGACTGCATTCTTTGATGCTTTTCTTCCCATGCTACTCATCCTCACTTTCCTTATTTATAAGCTTGTCCGCTACTTCTAATCCGTTAATTAAAACAACCGGCACATTGTAGCCACATTCAACTAAGTTTTCTAAAATGCTTCTTATCTCATTAACAAGCAGGCAAGCCAGAGTAAACCAGCCTATCATCATAAGGAAGTCTAAATTGACATTCAATATATCTGATCCAAGCTTTGTGAACACTGTTGACATAAGGAAAGCTACTGCAATAACTACCCAGTATCCGAGCTTTTTAATTATACCTTTAAGTCCAACTTTTGAACTTTCAGTTTTATTTTTTCGTGACTTGTACCAACCGGAGAGCCAGTCGAATATGTTTAATATGAGGTACGTTGCGAATACATACCAATATATGCCGAATACGGCGGTCATGATTGCTACGAATGAGCCTACTACTACATTATAAGTATCTACTATCTTCATTTTTATTTTTCCTTTCTGCTGCATTGCAGCACACATATTTTTGCTGTACCAAATAACTTACATATCACATAATCATCACCCCCTATAAAGTAATATCAAAAAAGGACATGTCATGTGTCGGAATCCGACACAAATCATGTCCTTTTAATCCAATTACAACTTTTATAAAATATTCGTTACCTCCACATCTCCATAATATATTTTCACTATCGGTATATCCCCCAGATATGCCTTGTAATTATATAATGGAGTTTCTTTAATTTCTAAAAACGTAGATGGCAATCCTCTGAGATACGGATAACCATTGTTTATCTTAGGATTGACAGTGAAATCCGTCTTGTAATTATACGGATATCTATTTATCCCTTCCCCGTTTCCCTGGATAAACTCTGTCGACTGCTCCTTCAGATATGGGTAGCCATTGTTTATCTTGGGATTGACAGTGAAATCCGTCTTGTAATTATACGGATATCTATTTATCCCTTCCCCGTTTCCCTGGATAAACTCTGTCGACTGCTCCTTCAGATATGGGTAGCCATTGTTTATCTTGGGATTGACAGTGAAATCCGTCTTGTAATTATACGGATATCTATTTATCCCTTCCCCGTTTCCCTGGATAAACTCTGTCGACTGCTCCTTCAGATACGGATAGCCATTGTTTATATCCTGGTTAATTGTAAAGCAGCTTTCTTCAATAATTTCTGACACTTCATTCTCCTATTTCACATACCATCTTATACTGTTGAGATAATCAGGATCTTTGCACTGAGCTTCGGTGAGTCCTATGAAACTCCCCACAGGCACTATATTGGTATCTTCTGCATTTATAAATGTATTTATCGCATTATATGCTGTGGTACGGTCACTGGTTGGGCTGTTTGTTGATATATTAACCTTTGATTTATGGTTTTTCAGTGCTATATACGAATTTTGAATTGTATAATATGTATTATTAAAAAGTGGTTCATCTGTTCCAATGTTTCCTATAAAATAGCTGGAAGATATCTGACCATTAGAATATATTATATGGCATCTATTACATTCCGGTACCTCAATTCTAACTCTGCATCTTTCTATATTTACGCGTTTCAATATATTCATTTCATCTATAATTGCGCTATCGTCCGTATATACTAAAATTTCTGAATTTCTTACATAATTTTGCATGCTTGCATAAATCAACGTAAAAGTTGCAATCTTCCCTTTTAGTGCAACTTTGATTTTACAATTATTAAGATAAATCCAATCTCTTTCAATATAAAACGCATACACATCATCTTTTGTATTTTCCAAAGTCAGATTTATTCTGCAGGAATTTATACTACCTGATGAATAGTAGTTACTAGCTAAAAATATTCTTGGAGACTCACTTAAACTATCACAGGTTATATTAAAAATTATCTTTTCAATCAGCATATTGCTCGCATTAAGCTGTATACAATCATTTCCAGCGTAAATATTATCTATCTTATGATTCTGTCCATCTACATTCTTACAGTTCCAGTAGACTTTTTTCCATGGAGTATCTTCCTTATAGCAGTCAAGATCCTTTGCTATTTTTATATATACACTGTTCTCCTGCACTTTTTGTAAAAGTGCTGCTACAGAATCTACTATATATGGATCTGCCTGTGTTCCTGTTCCTGATATTGCCATACGTTCTCTCCTAATCTTTTATTATATAAAGTGTTTTGCTATTATGTTTCTTCATTGAATCGTATTGTGCCTGAGTCACTTTACGAATCATTTGTTTACGGATTACTGACTCTGTTTTTATCCTATCCTTAACTTTTCTTATCACATCTGCTGTTACTTCTCTATGCTTTGAAGTGCTGGTATTATCTGTAGCACCAGTGCTTGATATAGCTGAAGCTGTCCTCACTGCATTTCCTACTGTGAATGTGTCATTTGCAGGATTTTCTATCTGCATAGTTTTTTTGGTGATTTTAAGCAGCAACTTATCAATTCCAAAAACAGGAATACTCACATAGTATAATTTTCCAAGCGTCATTCTCGGGACTTTTGGATCAAGATAATGATTGTCAAATGCTGTAATATTGTAGCTTACAGTCGGTTCTTTATGTTCATCAAGATATTTTTGACCGGCTTTTTTCAGCTCACCGGCATCTTCTATATCCGGCTCAAGCAAAGTCTTTTCTATAACACCATATTCTGAATCAACTTTCAGATAATCCTTGCCACCATTGACAGATTTGATATCAAGCCTTTCAAGATTATCCTCATCTGTGTAGAGCTTAGCCCCATATGGAACCACATATGTACACAGATTCGTCATATCCTTATCCATAGAAAAGTCAATGAGATTTTCCCCCATTTTTATTTCATTGCTGCTTATATCTTCTTTATTGGTTATATTTATTGCAATTGTTTTGATAAATGCATCTCCTATTACCTCATCCAGTTCAACTTCGCCACCATAGACTGCAATGATTTTATTCATCAGAAAATCATAGACTGTTTCTCCTTCTGAATCTATGCTCATTTCTTTACTTCCATAACAGCAGCCCCTCAGTATAAATTTATCCTTATTCGCTGATGCAATATCAGAAAAAATAGTCTTTATTATATTTGCAAGTGTTCCACTATAATTTTTGTATCCTAGAGAAGAATCTTGTAGAAAGGCCATATATCCCTCGCATACTGCAACCTTACATATCTCCCCGGTTGATTTTAGGCTTGGATTGATTTTAAGTACACGTCCATAAAATTCAAGATTTCCCTCTTCATTCACAGATTCTATGCGTGTACGAAATGCATCTACAAAATCATATCCCGGATTATCCGGATAGATATTAAACTCTATAGAATCTATTGCATTTATCTCCTGATTGATAACACCTGTTACTTTAGGTGAAGCTGAATCCTTTATATCATTGATCACAACATTCTCATCCGCATTATATAATGTGATAATATGCATCTATAACTGCTCCTTTCCATCTTTATCCACTTTAAAGGGCGAAGCTTTAAATGTAGCTGTACACTTCATAACTTTTGCTGTGGATTCTCCAAAATCAAGCTGACTGCAATATGCATTATATGAATACTCATCTGTGCTGTCATCAAACTTCGATTTGGTTGCGTCAGTTAAAAGCCATGATATAAGCTCCTGCTGGCACTTATTCACTCCAGCAACTGATTGAAGCTTCTTCCACATACTCACAGTTATAGTTCTATCATCATAAGTTGTATACCCTGCAACTTTGTCCATATCTATAACTGAGCTCCTATATGGTATTGTCACTTCATTCTTTCGTACAACAGGCGCACCTATAACCACAGAACTTATATATACACCATAATCTGCCAATGAATTTTTATCCTTAAATGTAATAGAATGTTTCATCGTGATAATCCCCTTTGCAATAATCTTATATTAGCCCCCTGCATAAGATCTAACTGATTAAATGTAGCTTCTGCAACCGTCTTAGAATCCATCATAATATTCAACTGTACCGGTGAATTGCTAGGGTTATTTACTATTCCGGTATTCGCTCCTGTTTTTTCTGAGCTGATTCCCTTTTTAAGAAACGCTGTATCGATCATATTGTCAATACTTTGTGCCTCTTTTTGTAATTTACTGACATGTCCTAAAGCTGTGGGATTTACCACCTTTTCTGTAACTGTATATTCTTTAGGATTAAACCCCTGTTCCGCAATAGTACCTGTCGCAGATTTTGTTGATAACTTCTTTTTCTTTGACTTTTTAGATGATGAAAGCAGTCCTAGATTTTTCTTTACCTGTTGTAATGACGTTCCGGTCATCTTTGCTATAGCTTTATATACAGACTCATATCCCTTTTCAATACCTTTGGCAAAACTGTTTGTCACATTTATTCCCAGCTTTTTCATCTGCTTTTTATATTTTGCCTCCAGCTTATCTATTTTCTTCTTATACGACTGCTCCAGCTTATCCATTTTCTTTTCCAACGTCTTAACCTGAGCATCTGTCGAAGCTTTTAAATCTGCATTTTCCTTTAAAGCTTCTTTTTTCGCATATTTTTGACGCTGGTTATAATAACTCTGATACTGCTTAAGCTGTTTATCTGTCATTGAAACAAGTGTAGATACATCACCGGCTGCTGATATTCCTGCTGCCTCCAGCTCCTTCATCAATCCTTTTGACAATCCTCTTTTGCGCAGCTTATCCATATTCTTCTGATACTGCTCTACAGTATCAGCCTGTGTCTTCATATTTCTTACAAGTCCATCTGCATTATTCGTCCTTGTAATCTGTGCTTTTCCAAACATTCCCCAAGCTCCAGCGATAGAGGACTGCACACTTGATACAGAATCAGCATATGTCTGTTTCAGATCATTTATCTGTGATTTATAGTCCTTTATCTTGCTCTGCAGATCCTTCATATAACTTTCATATGTTTTTTTGAAATCTTTCTGAAGCTTCTTTTCATCTTTTAAAAGTTTTTCTTTTGCCTTCTTGTATTTTTTCAAAGCTTTTATATGTTCATCAGTTCCTTTTTTCGTAGCTTTTATCGCCTTTTTCCATGCATCCATGATCTGTTTTTCATTCAGATTCTTTGTTGATACCTTATCATCTATTCTTTTTAAATTTTTTGCAGCTGCTTTTCTCTCCTTTTCAACTGCTTTTTGTGCCTTTTTAGATGCCTTCTGTGAGCTTTTAACGATTTTTTTTGCAACCTTCGTAGCTGTCTTCTCGGCATTCTTTGTTTCACCATTCATTCCATAGATAACACCCTGCACAATATATTTGCCATTGGATGCCATCTTTTTAGAGGGCGAATGAATATCAAGAGCTTTACGAAATGCGATATCTACTACACTTCCCATTTCAGTATATTTTTTCTGCAGGTTCTTTTTCTGCTCGTCAGTACCTTTGATAATTCCCTGAACAGTATAGCCTCCAAGTTTTGCGAAAACTCTTGAAGGTGAATGAATATCAAGTTTTTTCTTATAAGCGTTTGTTACATCTTTTGCCATCTGCTCATAAGCCGATACCACGCTGCCCTTCCTCTTGGCAACTCCCCGTAGCAATCCATTCATCGAATCAACACCGGCAGCATCCATTAAATTTTTTAATTTCACTTTTGATGATTGGACTGCACTTATTGCAGCTTTTCCACCTGACTGATATCCATTTTTTATCTTCTGTGATATCTTAAGCCCGGCTTTTTTCATATCATCTTCCTGCTTATCTGCCAATCTTGAAATCTCTTTATTGATTCCTTCGTAAGCTGCCGTTACATCAAGAGTGCCATTCTTCAATCCTGTAGTAAGATCTTCCGGAATATATGCGCCTATTTTCTTTGCCTCTTTGGATAATTCCAGAAGCTTTTTACTCGTTGCCTTATTTAATTCATTGACTGCTGTTGCAGGAGATTTTGAACCATCCTTTAACCCCTTAATAAGTCCATCCGGAATTTTTGTTCCCGTCTTTTTTGCAATCTTAACTGCTGTCTGGAAGCCCTCTTCCAAATCCTTAGAAACATACTGACCATATCTTTTAGCACCGGCTGAACCTTTTTTAAAGGCAGTTTCTAGATCTTTATACGACTTAGCAGTTTTCTTTGCAGAGTCTCCGCTTTTTTTCAGGTCATTGTTCTGCTTTTGGGTTGAATCACTGTATTTATCTATCAGCTTGCCGGCAGTGTCAATCATTTTATTGGCTTCATTAAGATCTTTAGTATACGAATCCACAGAAGCTCCTGCGTCCTTATATGCCTTTTTTGCAGCCTCAACGCCCTTTGCCGATTTTCGTACAGCCTGCTGTGCTTTGATCATATCATTGCTGACTGCACCTGTAACACCAACGTTACCCTCACTTTTACTAAGTTCCTGTGCTTTCTTTAAAGCTTTGCTATATTCCTCCTGTGCTTTTGCCAGCTTTTTCTTGCACTCCTTTGATTTTTCATCTGCTGCATTAAGATTTTGCTGCGCTTCAAGTGCTTCTTTTCCTGCTTCCGTAAGTTGTGACTGTGCTGCCGCTGCAAGTGCAACACGTTTATAATTTGTCACCAATTTGTCCATCTGACCATTGGTAAGCTTTATTGCACCGGTTTCTTCATCATATGCTGCTGTAATCTGTGGTATTTTATCTTTCAACTGTACTGCTATTCTTTTTATCTCAGCCTTCTGACCAGCAGTCTTATTCTGAACGGAATTTAATTTTTTCAGCCTGTCTACCAACTGTTCAACTGTCGTTGTTTCTGATTTGGTTGTATCAAAACTGGATTGTGTCTGCTTTATGTTTTCCTGCAGTGCCTTATGTTTTTCATTAAGTTCTTTGATATACTTTTGATCAGCTTCTGCTGCCTGCTCTGTTTTAGATATTGCTGTCTGCTGGGTTGCAGAATAAGTTACAAGTGCTGTTGTGACTGTTCCAAGAGCAACCGCTGCTAAACCTATAGGATTTGCAGAAAGAGCCGTAGTAAATGCTGTTACCATCGGAGTTATTGTTTTCAATATTGTAAAGCCTGTAAATGCCACTGTGAGCGCACCAAGTGCTGTTGTTACAGATACAATTGCACTAACTACTTTTGGATTGTCCTGGATAAACTTAGTTGCCCATAATGTTGCTTTTTCGCCATGTTCATATAGACCTTCAAGCGATTTATTGAGTTCTGTGCCAATTGCAATCTTAAGGTTCTCAATTCCATTTACCAATTTATCCTTAGCATGTTCCGATGTATCAGTCATTTTTTCATAAGCTTTTGCCGTTGCTCCAGCACTATTTTTCACTTCTTTAAGAGTTTTATTATATTCTTTTGTACCTGTCTTTAATAAAATAGTGGCAGCCTGTGCCGCCTCCTGTCTGCTAAAAAGATTTCCAAATTCTGTTGCATTGCCACCAACACTCTTGCTTAATATATCAATTACATCTGCCAACGATTCTCCAGAATCCATAAGTTCTGCAAAAGTTTTACCTGTTTTATTCTTTAAAACATTAGATGTAGCTGACCCTTTTTTGGATAGTTCCTTTAAAAGTGAATTGATATTAGTTGTTGCTTCTGCAGTATCAACACCACGCTTAGTAATTTCAATATATGACGCTCCAAGTTCCTGTAAAGAAACATTATAATTAGCTGCTTTTGTGGCAACCTTTCCTATACTCGATGCCAAGTCTCCAACTGTTGTCTTACCTTTATTCTGTACTGTTACAAATAAATCTGATACTTCTGATACATCTTTGACTTTGTCACCATAAGAATTTACCACAGTAGTAAGTCCATCAATGGCAGTTGTTGTATCTGTGAACCCGCCTGTTGCAAGTTTCGTAGCCTCCTCAACCGTCTTTACAGCATCTGCAGTATCAACACTTGCAGATATAGCCTGATATGTTGATTCTGCAATGTCTGAAACACTTTTTCCTGTACTATTTGACAAATCAAGCATCTGCTTATTAAGTTCACTCATTGATACCTTCGATGTATCTGCAATAGACCCAACCTTTGCAGATGCTGTTTCAAAAGTATCTGCTGCTTCTGCACAGTCAAAAAGTGTTTTGGCAACATCTTCTACCTTGTCTGTAAGTCCTGATGCAGTAATAGCAGATGCAAGATTATTTATAGCTTCTTTAGATACATTTCCAAATTCACTTGCATCAACTTTTACTGTTCTGACCTTTTTCCCATATTGATCAATGGAAGTAGCACAGTTATTTGTACTTTTCTTTGCCTCATCCATGTATCTGCTGTTTTCCTTAACAGCTCTATTCGCTTTTATAACCTGTGTTTCTGCAGTATTAAGTTTATTTTTCCATGTATTAACCCTGTCGGTTGCTCTCTGATAATTGCTCTCTCCCTTTTTAATAGCCTCTGACAGTTCGTCCATAAGCCTCTTCTGCTCATCAAGTTCTTTATCTGTAACGTCCGTAGAGCGCTTCATCTGCTCCATCTTTTCCTGTGCCGCCTGATAGCCCGCTTTGAGCTTTGATAAACCATCCTCTATGTTTTTCTGGCTTGTTACCGCATTTTTGTATCCAACAGCAGTTGCATCCAGCTTCTCTTTCTGAAGCTGTAATGTTTTTGAAAAAACATCACTTTTTGCATTTAACGCTTCAAGGCTATTGGCATTTTCTGCGTATTTTTCTTTTACAAGGCCAAGTTCTGAACGCATTGAAGTCAGCTTCTTGTTACACTCTGTAACTGCTGCCTTAAACTCCTTTTCACCATCTAGTACAATAGATGCACCTATCTTTTTCTTATCTGCCATTCCATCGCTCCTTTTTATGCACAAAAAATAGACATCTGCCAAAGCAAATGCCTATTTCAAATATTATATTCTATTTATTTTTCCTGTTTACCTCGAGAAAACATGCTGCCGTCATTCCCCAAAGCATCATTAAAAAACACGCTGCAAACGCTTCCAGACTCTTATTCATACATGATAGAATAACTGCTGCCAGTGCCAGTACAAGTATTGGTACCATTCCTACATAATACCATATTCCCAAACGCTTCTTTTCCCTGGCAAACTGTCCGCTTTTCACAGAATTGATACCTGTCTTAACAAGCATAACCAGCATAATAATAGCAAAACATATCATAAACGCTATTGTCATACAAAATCCCTCCCAACGACTTTATTGTACTACCTTTTTCCATAGTTCTCAACAAAATTCATCAGAATACTATAGGCTTTTCAATTTCTTCATCATTGTTCTGCAGCCATTTGTATGTTTTTTTCGTAGCATGAAGCATATTTTCTATATCAAACAAATTCTGATATTCACGATACAGGTCAGAGTATTCCCCGAAAGAAAGAAAAGAAGTTTCTTTGTCTGTAAATCCCAGACGATTCATAGCGATATATCGAAACCGGGGGATATTAAGCCTTATATCCTCCGGCTCGCCTAGTTTTTTTCTTCTTCCTCATTCTCCGGAATCATACTTTCAATATAAATATTAAAAAGCTGTACCGACAAATCAAATGGATTGCAGGACATAAAAGGCAGCTTATCAGCAATAGAAGTGCCACCTGTTGCCGCTGCTCCTTCATCCAGAAACAATTTTGCTGTGTAAAGTAAATCATCTATATCAACATCTTCTATGTTCTCATCTTCCTGTAAATCGCTACCTTCTTTTCTACTATAGGGAGCAATCTTTTCCTCAAACTTTTTCAGACTGCAAAATCTTTTCTGTAACTCGCTAAGTGCTCTCAATCCACAACATGCCTTGTATTTATTTCCTTCTATCTCCAGTTCAAATATTCTCATATGGAACTCCTTATAATACTATTATCTACTAAAAGGGACATCCAAACGAATGTCCCTTTCATAATTTCAGGCTCCTTATAAATCTTATTCAGAATCGTTCTGAGTCTTGCCGAACAGACTGTATAAAACTTTCTTCGCCTCTTCAACAGAATCAACAGTAACCTTTTCTTTGTAAACATCATTTACCGGATATAATGTTCCTTCAACTGTAGGCTTTGTATATTCTGTCTTATCTTCGGCTGTCTTTGCCTCTTCATCACCTCTTGTAAACTTAACCTTTGGATAAAATGTAACTCTGTATTTACCACCATTTTTCTTAGTGATAAAACCAAATCCCTGTGACTTAGGTTCATCATTTGTCTTTGATACAACCTTATCATACTGTTTCTCATCTACTGTAATCTTTTCTACAAATTCTCCAAGAATTGGAGCAAAGATCACATCGTCATCATCATCAACAGTCAACGTGATCTTTCCACCTGTTACAGATGTATCACTATCCTGAAGCTGGTTATCTGCATAAAGCTTTGCATCATTACGATCAAGAGCTTCCTTAAAATCAATTGCTCCTGCCATCTTTGCCGGTGTCTTATAGCTTCCTGTCTCCTCATCAAGTTCCGAGTGTAAAAATGTACTTAATCCTGTACTTGCCATAGTTATTCCTCACTTTCCGCTATGTTTGTTTCATAGCATATATGTCTTTTATGTGTATCCTTCTCCACAGTATTAAAAGTTACCTGCGGATATGAAAAACCGCCATTAAATACGGCGGTTTTCAACTTGTTTTGAATAGATGTATAATCTTCATCCTGTGGTAAATATAAATGTATCTGAAAATATACTATATTGTCTGTTGGTGTATTGTCACTATAACCTGTTGGATTTTCAGCAGCAACATTATAAACAATATACGTATCCGATCTACCATCATATACATCTCTTGCAACCTCTCCGGACACCTCTTCCAGTGTCCTGTCCATCTTTCCAATAACACTCATCTGAATCTCCTGTCAAATACTTCCTGCATCTTATCAAGGACAGATTTTTCACTACTATTGGCAGCCGACTGCATAAATGGCCTTGCTGCTTCATGGCTGTTGCCATATTCGATAGCAAGTGCTTTTTGATAATTCCTAAAGCCATCTTCTTTTTCACCCACCGCAGTCAGATATCCAACATACGCATCCGTAGATGTTTTTTTAGCCTTCTTACATCTGATTGAAGCAATCAGAGCACCTGTATCTCTGTGTGGCTCCAATTCGTTTTTTATAGCACTCTCATATATAGGCAGTGCTTCATTTATCATCGCAGGTGCAACATCATCAATCATACTGCTGACATCTCCTAAAATATCATCTGGAAAATCAAATTCAAAACCTGCCATCATTCCACCTCGCTGCATGATAATTCAATATAATATTCTGCTATGCGGTATACTCTTTCTACCCGGTACAGCTTCCCATTGTACTCGACCTGTCTCTGACCGGAATAATCATCATATGGCATCATAAAGACATAAGCTATACGGATGCCATCTTTCATAGCATTGTAGAACTCTGTACGTGTAGCAGATTTAACTCCACAATAAACTTCCTCTCTGACCGGCTCTGTCTTTACCTTAAAGCCATTTTCATTCTTGATGGTTTTACCTTCTGTGAGAAGATAGCAGATATCATTTATTGCCTGCATCGGTATAATCACCTCCCAGAGATAAGAAGTCTCTTAATCCCTCATATGCTCTCTGATACCTTTCTGCCTGACCTTCAAAATTAAACTGCCATTTGCAATACAGTTCACAGGTCTTATATATAAGCTTGTCCTGTGTATCAGCACCTACCTTTTCTTCTGAAATGCCTGCTCCTTTAAGAAGAAGCAGGCATATTTCAATATTGTCTTCAATATCATCATCAAGGGAACTGTGCTTTATTCTCAGGCTCTTTTTAATTTTTTCTCCAAAAACAGTCAAATATTTATACCCCCTTAGCCACCTTTTCCTGGGCTTCTAAAAAGCTCTCTATAATGAGACTTTTTACATTACCGCTAACACTATAGCCCTGTTCTTCAGCAAGAGCTTTTATCTCTGGTATTGTCATTGATTCAAGCTCCTGCTCTCTATATATTGTGTTAGGGACTATGAGTTTTTTTGAATAATCTCAACAAGTGAATTTTTATCAATGACCTTTCCATCCGCAAGCATGATTGCTTTTGTCATCTGATCATCTGTATCATGGTCTTCGTAACGCTGTACTTTGACACCGAGATTTGTATTGAGCATATAATCTTCCATGCGGAACATAAATGCTACTGTCGTATCTGCTGAAACTGTTGCTGCAAAATCAGACATATATTCAGATGATACAAAATTTACAGGTCTGCCAAGTATTCTATACTCCGGCTTTCCTGCAATTCCGGCATTAACACGCGCAATAGGCTGGCCGTTTGTATCTGTTATTGCTGCGATCTGATTAAAATATGTGCTCTTTGTCATATACCACTCTGCTGATTCATAAGCGGCAGGAAGCTTACTCTCGGCATTGCATAAATCTTTATATGTAATGCTTTTTCCTTTTGCTATCTCAACAGTCTGGTCCTCTAACGGAGTTTCAGAAAGAATACCTGAAGGCTGGTTTTTAGATGCACCCTCACCTGCAATAATAGCCTTCTCCAAAGCCTTGACCATAGCCTCTGCAATATTGCTTGTAAGAGTTCTCTCAAATATTTCAAGTGTTACAGTATCGACAGCAATCGAAACCGCAACAACACATTTTAATTTGAAATAGCTGAAAGTAATAGAACCAAGTGTCTTCTTCTGCTTATCCGTCTTCCCTCTTTCAGTAGTCCATGTTGCCACAGGCTTTGCAGCCGAAGTTGGAACTGTTGCACCGCCTTTGTAAAAGGTTCTTGTGACTTTATTCAGAATATCACCGGTCTTTTCCATCCTCTCAATGATCTTATTGAGGATAGTATTTGGAATAACAGCACCTGTATCAGATGTAGTTGTAACCTCATCACTATTTGTAAAGTTAGCAGACATTTTTTCGCCATGCAGTACATAATTCATAAAGGCTGAACGATATTCAATGCTGTTTGTGGGATCTTCCTGCTTAACAGCACCACTCATAGAAACAGAAGCTGCAATTCCATCTGCAACACCGGCACGTGCTGCATTGCTTAATACATTAGGTACTGAAACAGCTCCCTTCATAGATTCAACATTAGCCCTCGCTTCTGTGTACTGAGTATATTCGTCATCAAGAGTTTCAACATCATCAATCTTTGCCTTATACTCCTCCATATTGCCATTCTCCAGAAGCTGTGCTGCATCATCAAGCATCTGGTTACGATAGTCAACATAATCCTGCTTGCTTTTAAATTTCTTAATCTCATTCATAAATTTCATGTTCAAATTTCCCCTTTCATTCTTAAAATTCTTATTTTTTCCTGTGCAGCAAAAAAAGCCTCACTTTTTTTATCAGTAAGACTTTCTTTCTGTGGCTCTTTGATAAGATTTCTTATCTTTGCCTTTGTTTCATCCGGTATAATTCCACCAAATGAATTATTTATGCTAAACGGCATATTGCCGTTTTTGCCTGTTTCTATCAGTTCATCAACAAATCCATACTTCATAGCCGTTTTTACATCAAACCATGATTCCTTATCCATCAGGCTTAGAAGTTCTTTTTCGCTCCTGCCCGTTTTCTGCTGATAAATAGCTGATATAGCTTTATTGGCAGTCTGCAATATCTGTGACTGCTTATCCATATCGTGATAATCACCTTTTGCCCCACTTGAAACATTGTGGATCATATACATGGCAGTTGGAAATGCCCTTACATGCCCTGCTGCACATGCCACAATACTTGCAGCACTACAACATGAACCACTTATATCTGCCTGGACATTTCCTTTGTACTGACTTATGCTATAAGACATATCAGAGCCTGCAAACACATCACCACCACCGCTGTTAATAACGATAGTTACATCATCACCATCTGCATCTTCAAGCTGTTTGACAATATCCTTTGGACAAAAGGCATCATAGCCAAGCCAGTCATATATCCATTTATCATCATTGCTGACAATCGTTCCTTTTGCATCAATCCTCACCATCATTTCCACCTCCTAACTTTCCGGTGTCCTTTCTAAGCAGCGCAACATCTCCACCAGGAACAGGCGCAAGATTAAGATACTGTCTCACTTCGTTGATTGTCATAATTCCCCTGTCAACAAATGAAGTAAGCTGCAGCTTTGTACTCATACTTGCAAAAGTAAGATTGCTGCTTTCAAATATAATTTTGTTGCCAAAGTTTCTCTGCTTTCTGGAAAACAGTTTTCTTGTATATTCATTTGCCATCTGGCATATTACCGGCTCGATCACAGCTTCATAATACGATATCCATTCATCTTCATTGTAATTTGAATGTACAATTTTATCATTGGTATTAAAAAAGCCATACACTCTCTGTATGGTCCTATCTGTCTGTGCCGCATTGGGAACATAGTCATTTGGTTTTACCTGCTGTGCATCGGCTTTAGAATCAACTGCTGCCACTCCAAATGATTTTGAAGAAGTATTCAGATAGTTTTCGGCAAACTGCTGTGCCTGTTCTTCCAAATCTCCCGGTCGTATTGCGCTTGTAAATTTAAGCAGCCATCTTATCACAGCACCATTTTTAACAGCCTTGATAATTCCCTGATCAGACGTGGTTACAACATCCATCAGTTCCGCCAGAGCTTTTCCCGGTGGCTCTCCAAAAATATCATTGTCACAAAAGTCTTCACGCAGATGAATGATGTCCGTATATGGTATCTCCATCCATTTGCCATTTTCAAAATAAAATTTCAAATACAGCACCTGATTATAATATTTTGCATCAACAGAAGATGCAGGTATCGGATACAATCCACATGGGAGGTCAAAAGTATCTCTTACGATCAAAATAAAAGCATTGTGATTGAGCGCAAGCTGATTGGCAACCTTCTCCTGCATAATCTGTCCTGACATATATTCGTTTGGTTCTTCCAAAAGATTTTTAATATACGGCATAGGATTTACTGCAATATCCTTTGAACCATCTTCATTGAAGGTTTCCCTGATATGTTTTGCTACAGCCTTGCCTATCGCCTTTGTCTTTGGTCTTATACAGGAACGTACTATATCAGACTGATATAGCTTACCATTCCACGCATAAAATCCATTGCCAATATCAGTAATCATTTGGAAAGAGCTTTTCTTACTCACATTTCTAAATTTACTAAAAAATCCCACAATTTCTCCCTTCCGAAATTATAAAATTGTGTCGGAATCCGACACAATGAACGTTATATAAGAGACAGATATTCTTCTAAGTGATTTTCAAGTATGACATATGCATCCAGCAGACCTGCAAGTCCATCAATTCGCCTTGTAGGACTTGTACCCTTGCATGGCTGTATATTGTTGTTCTTGTCAATATCAACAGCGGTATTACAGATACACCATTTAAGCACCGGATTGTTATTGTATACAATTCTATTTGCCTTAAGGTCAGCTCCTAGAGATTTCATTGGCGAAGATAGCGTTTTCTTTCCCTGTGCCACAGGTTCCATAACGCTGCGTCCGAAAGTATCATTCATTTCTTCTACGAAATACGTTGCACTCCATGCATCATATCCATCTTTAAACAGATAAATGTCTTTTTCCTGCTGCATCTCCCTGAACCAGTCCACGACATACTTATAATGAATTTTGTTGCCGGGACAGGTGCGCATCCACCCCTGTTCAATCCACAGATCATAAGGAATTTTATCTTCCCTTACACGCTGCTCTACAAGATCTTCCGGAATCCAGTACATCTGTTCTACATAAATATGATTATCGTCCGGCACCATAAAGATCATTGTTGCATTAGTCAGGTCATTGGTTGATGATAAATCATTGCCACCAATTCCATATCGTGGCTTAAGCTTTGCTATATCAAATACTGCATAATTATCAATATCTTCAAAATTAAGCCAGCTTTCTGAAGACGTCTCTCTGATATTAAACTCTTTACATACAAGGTTCTTTACAAGAATTGGATTTTCCTGTGCTTTTCTTACTTTATCTCTCAGGGTATCCTTATTCTTGATGGTTCCCAAGCCGGGATTCGCCTTGATCCAACATTCCTCATCTACCCATTCCTTTCGGCTATCCAGTTCATAAATGAACGGAAACAGATGTGGGTCCTTATATCCATTGTCATCAAAAAGACCATTGATAACTCTTTCAGCTTCATCATACTTCTGGTCATAGATATCTTCTCTAATAGTTCCAGCCGTAGATGTAATATAAATAAGCGGCTGGTCTCTTGCAGTTACACCATCCGCCATAATATCATACAGAGCCTTGCCATTCTTCCACTGATGAATTTCATCCATCATGCAGCCATGAACATTGAGACCATCCAGACTGTCCTTATCAGATGCAAGCGGTCTGTATACGCCATTATTAAATTCTTCACTTGATAGTTTTGATACAAGCGGCTTAATTCTTTTACGAAGTGCCGAGGATTTAAGAACCATTCTCTTTGCCTCTTCCCAAATAATATTAGCCTGCTCTCTCTTAGTTGCAACAGCGTATACTTCCGCTCCCGGTTCTCCATCTGCAATGAGCAGATAAAGTCCCACGATTGACGCAAGCAACGACTTACCATTTTTCTTACCAACAATAAAAATGGACTCTCTGCACTGCCTGTTGCCATTGTCATCAATGAAGCCAAACACTGCTGCCAGATGCGCCTGCTCCCAAAGTTCCAAGCGCACATCATTGGTAGTTCCCTTTTTATGTTTTGACAATTTACAGTAATTTTCCGCAAATTCCAAAACATGGTTCGCTCTCCTGACAGAATAATGATACTTGTCCGGATTCTTCACATGCCATGCAAGATACTTATACCACCTGTACATTTTATTGCATACTTTTATCTCACCTTTTTCAATCCTGTCAAAATATTCAAGGATAGGATTGTACTCTAAACTGTACTTTCTCATACATCCTCACGCCCTCCAACAAATTCCTCAAAGCCATCATCCTTTTCAATGATCTCACTAGGTTTTGTTTTCGGAAGGCAGTCAGTCAATATCTTCATTGCCTGCGTCTGTTTCTGAGAAAACTGTAGATATAGCTGTGCGTCAGGACTCTGTTTAGTACCATATTGATTCTCACCATTCTTGTACTCCACTGTAGTACCATCACGAATGATACTCTCCCTGAGATCCTGCATGGTGATACTCATAAAAGCCACATCATCAATGGTGGCAAAGACAAGTTTCTTTTTGTTCTCATCAATCCCTTTAAACAACCGTTTTAATCTTCCAGTTTCTTTCTTAATTCGCTTTTGTTTTTCCAAATACTGAGAAATACTGTCCGCTTTTTCATCTCTGCGCATTGCTTCTTCTTCAATTTCTTCCGGTGTAATCACTCAATTCTCACCTCCTGATACCACACCCCCCTTATGAAATGACCTGCGTTTTAAACCAATGTTGGCTACCGGTGTTTTCAAAACGCCACAAACGCCCTAAAACAGGGGGGTTAAAGCTTTGCTATTGGTTGTCCTTTTTCATCGAATACAACTAGCAAGCTCTGCCTTTTGTTTCTAACTCCATGCCCTTCAAACTTATCATGACAGTCCTTGCAAACGTACTCCAAATTGTTATGATTCAAAGTAATATCAGGATCTGATATGTTTTCAGGCGTGATATGTGTACGATGATGTACGATATAGCCAAGCTGCTCATGACATACCTGACACATTCCCCCATCAATCGCAATCCTTTCACTTATGAAAGATCTTTTACAGTCCTTCCAGGCTTTGCTGTGATAAAATTTTATTGCATATTCCTTAGCCATCACTCAACCTCTCTCATTTGACATATCTTTATATTTTGTCAAATCACATTTACCAGTCTTCTTTCATTATAGTGCGGCAAATATATTTAGCTTCATTTGACGTATCTCTAATATGTCAAATACAATGCATAATAAAAAAAGAAGCTATCTATTCCGCTTCTTAAATGAAAGATTCTTTATTGCTTTATCTTTGTTATCCTGATTTATTCCAATATATCTCAATGTAATTGATATATCTGAATGATTAAGAATCTCTTTTATCGTCACTGCATCATGTGTCTGCTGGTACATGTGATATCCAAAAGTCTTTCTAAGCGTATGCGTTCCAATCTTATCAATGCCAAATTGTTTGCCTGCATCGGAAAGAATATTATAAGCCTGCTGTCTTGTGATCGGTTTGTTGCAGCTTCTTGGAGACTTAAATAGATACTCATAATCATCCCTGCCAGCGACATATTCTTTTATAACCGGCTTAAGCTCAGCATTGATTGGAAACCTTTTTTCTTTTCCAGTCTTCTTCTCCCTGATATAAACAGCATCTTTATCTCTGACATCACGTACACGAAACTTTAATATATCTGATATCCTAAGTCCTGTATATATGCCAAACATAAACATAACATAGTCTCTGTCGCTCTTACCTTTTAGATACTCTTCAATATCCATAACAACATCTAAGTCTCTGATAGGTTCTACAGTATTCATTTTGTTATCACCTCCAGGCTCAAAAAAAGAACAAGAAAATTTCTTCCCTTGTTCTTCGATGTTAATATAATATCACAAAAGTATGTCCTAAAAGTCCAAACTTTTTGAAAATTAAATATTTTTATTTTCTATATACAATAAAGCCAACCACCCAAATACTGATGATTGGCTCTATTATTTTACGACCTTGTACTATTTAGATACTCCAAGCTTTACCATAAGTGCCTCCTGTAACACTTTAGATACATTGATATGCGCTCTTTCAGCTTCCTGATTTAACCAATTTGGCAATGTAACATTTCTCCGTACTGACTTATTGTCAAGCATACGTCTATATGCAACCAAATCAACATCTACCAAAGAAACCATTCCAATGCCATCATTATAAAAAGTTCCTTTTGAGATATCTACATCGCTGACATTAGAAGGTTCTGCCATATCTTTTCCCTCATCTATAGAGGAAATACAATCTAACCCAATGGCATCTCTCGCCATCATAATTGCATCCGCTATAGATCCTTTTTCCTGACCTTCCTCATTCGCTTCTGTAAGTATTCCCAAATCCGGTACCTCTATCAGAATATTGGTTCCAACATCTGTGAAAATTACTGGATATGCTACTTTCATATTATCAACCTCCGATGTGTATAATATATAAAAAATACCAACCCGCTATTCTTTATTGAATATCAATGGTTGGTAATAACTTATCGGTCTTTTTTTTCTGATTTATCCCCACTATTCGCATGTGTACCTGTAATAAATGTTGCAATAATAGTTCCAATACCTGTGATTCCTAAAAGTGAACCAAAAATAGCCCCTGCACTTTTAGGTACTAAAATAACAACTATTGCCGCAACAATTATACATCCAAGACCCAAAGCAAAGGCAAAACAAATTCCCAATAAACCATCTCTAGACTCTGCTCGAATCATTATTTCCTCCATTCGTTGCCTATGTTCAGATTGTTTCTCTGCCATTGAAATTATTCTATCTGCTGCTCCAGGAACAACTTCATCATAACCTCTTATTATTTCTGGTGGTGGAATTGGTCCAGAAAAGCTGCTTCCTGCAACTTTAGTAAGCGTTTTGACAGAGGATGATTTAATATCTTCTACCTCAACCTCATGCTCTTTAGAAATCTCTTGTCTATTTTTGTTTTGTTTTGAACTTGATTGATATTCCTTCTTGTTTCCCGATCTTTTTTGCACTTGTGCTGATTGCTTCTCCGACATAATTCCAATCCCCCCTTAATGCACTAGCATCCTTTAAAGCATTATCATATATATTAGGCCATCTGTGAGAACCTCGCAAGTCTAATGTACGTTTAAAACCATATATAAAAGATTTACTAACTACTAATTTTGCCATATTTCTCACTCTCCTTATCTTAATAATCTTTATTATATAGAATACTTTATTTTTCTGTTAAATACAAGTCTCTTTCTTTCATTATATACCATATCATATACTTTAATACCAATTCAATTATCAATAAAAAACATTATATATTAGGCATTATCACTCCATTGAACAATTAATTGTTTATATTTCTGTCTTTTTCTTATCTTGTCAATAACTATTCCTCACACTTCCTTTATCCAAACCTTATTGCCAACTACATCCCTCTTATCAACAACATACTTTCGCCACCTATATCTGTATTCCGGATCTTGAAACACTATCAGGTAGCTTGTCTCCTGAATACATTTCAGTATGCCTCTTTCTTCGCTGTCTATGTAAACGTCATATAATTTCCCGGTTCTGCAAAAGCGCATCTGCCTGACTATATCAGTTACCTTCATCTTCCTTCCCTTAACTTCTTTTCCTGCAAACATCATATTCTCCTTTCGCCTGCTGTCATCTCATCCAATCGCACACTGTCATTTTTTCATTCGCCATAACTGCTGGATTGCTTCGCTCAAATGCTCTTCCATTTCCTGTTAAACAGGAATGTTGATACTGGACCCACAAATTATGTTTACATACAAAAGTCTTGTCCACTTTTTCTATTCTGTCATACACGCAATCATCATACGGGCACGACTGGCAGTCAGGCAGGGTGCAATGTTCTGGTCTATGTTTTGAATTAGCCATCTCGTCCTCCTGTGTCGGAATCTGACACATTATCCATGCCTGCTTAAAATCATCTGTTCCAGATTACTGAGTTGTTCGCTTGTCTCGTCTCTCTGCATCTCCATATTTTTTCTATCTTTTGCCGTCCCTGTTCTGATGCCCGCTTTTTTTAGATCTTCTCTGTTCCAGCGTTTAAACATCACTTGCCAGTCAATCAGGCAGCTATTCACTTTCCATTCTCTGCTTTGATAATATTCAAAAAAGGTTTCCGGATCAGTTACAGCTTTTATCTGTGCTGCATATTTTTTTATATCTTCGAGGGTGGGCGGAGATGCCTTTTCTCTCCCCCTTATATATATATTATTATTAATATTATTTTTATTTATTTTATGGGGTAAAGTTTTTTTACCACCCCGGTTAAATTTTTTTACCACCCCCGGTAAAGTTTTTTTACCACCCGGTAAAATTTCTTTACCCCCTTGGTTAAATTTCTTTACCCCCGGTAAATTTTTTTTACCCCCTAGGCAGACTTCTTCCAGTGATGAATTTTTATCAAATTTTTCTTCACTATCAATATCACTTTCTTCATCCATGTATTCACATTCAGCATCGATATTATCATCTTCAGGTTCTTCTATTTCAGATGGCAATATCGCCTGATAAAAATTAAATGTAACATGATTCACAGTCTTTTCAATCTTTCTTATGTATCCTTTTTCTATAAGTGATCTAAGTACATTTATTACAGTCGGTTTGCTCACTCCAAGCCAGTCACACAAGTAAGAGTTGCCACCTGTGAACATGCTTTCTCCATCCTGACTGAATCCATAGATTATCGCATATGCAAACAACTCATTGCCTTTCAAATCCAAATCATTTTTCATAAATGCATTCAAGATCACATAACTATCTTTTTTCACCATTGCCATTCCCCCATCATCCTTTTAGCTGTGCCAGTATATAAAAAAACTTCCTGCGTATTCTAAAAAATGCCGACCTTGAACAAGGTATCTCCTTAATAGTGCTAAGATACCGGTAATTGATCTCAGGCGTTGTCACCGACAGAATAATGTATTCTGCAAGGTCTTCACCTGCTGCTTTCAATGCTGCCTTTTTAATAAGTTCAATATTGGCTTTTAGGTCAACCGCCTTAATAGCCATCTTTTCAACTTTAGAATCTGCACTTCCATTTCCTGAAGCCACTTCACAACTTGGCGAGTGTATATTTATCTCCTGATTGATTTCATGTAATTTTCTAAGCCATTCCGGGTACTGGTAACAAAAGTTGGACAGCTCACGATACCTGTATGTACTAATGTCGTATGAATCCAACTTTAAGTCCCGTTTGTTTGACAATTAAATCCCCCTTTTAAATGCTGAATGGTAAATTCTGCTGTTCGTACTCCGACACATTCATAAATCCATCATCATCTGTTTGTACGGGTTCCGGTCTTGCCGGAGCAGAACCATTCTCACCAGTATTGTTATTCTGTGCAGAAGCTTTGCTTTCTACAAACTCATGTTCTTCTACAACAACATTTGTTGTGTAAACCTTCTGCCCATCCTTATTTGTATAACTTCCAGTCTGAATACGTCCTATAGCAGCTATCTTTGTACCCTGATGCAGATAATTTTCTGCAAATTCTGCACCTTTGCCGAATGTAACGCAGTTAATAAAGTCGGCGGTCTGCTCTTCTCCCTGCCGCTTATACCTGCGTTCAACTGCAAGCGTATAACGTGCAATAGCTGTTGGTGGTTCTCCGGAAGAGTATCTAATCTCCGGATCACGCGTCAGACGTCCAATCATAATTACCTTATTCATCTTTTCCCTCCATTTTTTTCTGTAAATAATCTATATAATGCTCATAAGCAGCCAATATTACATTACATTGAAATTTCCATCCTTCATTGTAATGTTGCTTATCATGTTTCATCATTCTTAAATATCTTTTTAGCCTGTCGTAAAGCTCCTTAGTACACTTAATCTGCTTCTCAATTTCTATATTGTCCGAACCATTTTCCACAACATCTTGTTTCGTATCAACTTTTTCAACAATATTTTGTGTATTACTGTCAATAACTTTCCTGTTATCAACAGTCACATTTTTGTCCTCTTTTTTATCAGGTACATAATTTTTTTCTTTTATGCTATCAGTATCTTTATTTACGTTATCAACCTTTTCATTTACAGAATTTTCTTTCGCATTTGTAAAGTCATTCTCTATATTCGTAGCATTATCTTTTGTATTTACAGAATTTTCTTCTACATTCGCAACATTTCTTTCTTCTCCGTATACATCCTCAACAGACATCTGTCCGGGAAGTTGTTCATGCTCATGCTCTTCTTTCTTTGATTTAACATAGTCAGACACATATTTGTATGTAAGTTCTCCCTGTTCCTTGTACAGTTCAAAAAGGTCATTCTGTTCTTCTGGAAGCAGCTTTGATATCTGATATGCAGCAGAAAATGTAATATTATTCTTATCAAGGATTTCCTTAAATTCTTCAATCAGATTGTTGCCAACTGCCTCATATTCAGCAATCTTAGTTTTAGACGTATTCATAATCGATGCAACAACATCTCTTATGCGTCCGCTTTCAAGATCATATCCATTGAGTTTAAGCCCATTATCACGCATATACTGTAGTTCACTTTTTAGCATCTGTGCTTCCCTGATAAGAGTTGATACGCTTTTCTGCCTGCTGCTATTGGCGATTATCATCATAATGCTCTCTTCATGCTCATTGTCAACATTGACTATCCGACACGTTACAGACTCAAATTTACTGTATCCACGCTCCACTAGAAGCTTAAGAGCTCTCCATCTTCTTTCACCATCAATAAGTTCATATGCTCCTTCAGGCGATGGAGCATACTTGACAACAGGATGATTGATAAGTCCTACAGATAAAATCTCCTTTGCCTTCTCCTCAATTCCTTCCTGCTCATAGAAATTCTTATCATTGGAATATATCTGGTCGAGCAGAATATTTCGTGTATTCCAATTACTGTAATTCGATGTATCAATATTCATTGAGGTTTTAGAATTAAAAGAAGATAATGCACTATACCTTGATTGCATCTACATCACCTCCAACAATTCATTGACAACAGCCTTATAATCCTTTGAAGCAATCCCATTCTTTGACACAAAAGGAATAGGTCCATCACCAAATGTGCTCCTAACAACAACTGCACTGTTCCTCACATAATTGTCAAAAATATCTCCGGCATATTCCTGCCTCAAAGCATTCATGATTCGCAAAGAAGTCTTATTCTTCTGAAACATAGTTACCAATGGTTTCACCGACACATATGATCTGATTTTAAGAAATTCGTCTCTCTGAAATATAAGCTCATCCAGGCTGGCAAGTTCATATCCACCAATTTTTATAGGTGATATAATAAGATCAGCAGCCATAATAGCATTCTCAACTACCATATCCAGCAACAGTCCACAATCACATATGCAGTAATCATATTCATCTTCAACCTGTGACAGAATCTTTAGCATAACGTCATGCTGATCGCACTCATCATTTGCAAGCAACATTCCATTAGTTCTCATAAGAAACATATTAGATCCAATGAGATCAACACCATATTCTGACTTGACAATAAAACTATGTGCATCGCACACCAAATTGTTTAACGTGTTTTCAAAAAGTTCCGAAACATTCCTTCCTGACTCTGCATCAAACACTCCAAATGTCTGCGTAGCATTGCCCTGTGCATCAAGATCAACCAAAAGCACACGCTTGCCATGATAATTTGCCAAAATATGCGCAAGACTCGTTGAAGTGGTAGTCTTACCGACTCCACCCTTTCCTGTATAAATAACTATAGTTTTCACAACCATTCCTCCGTTCTTTTTTCATCTTCTTTTCCAATCGTGTGTTCAGGCGCAGATGTAACAACATCTGTGCTTCCACACTTGCTGCATAAATCATTCACCCTTCTAGTGCTCCACCAGTCTCTGCCACATTTGTTACAATGCACGCAGAAAAAAGGATCGCCAGGATAATATATGGTATCTCTCATAAACTTCCTCCCTGCCAAACTGACAAGGAGCTTGTCTAGAGTTTGACGAACGTATGGTCATATGCTACAATAATAATTGCAACGGATATTGGTAACGTTCGTTCGCGATACCTAATTTGTATTGAGAGACATTTCGCCGAATGTCTCTCTTTTTTTACTTTGCATCATTGTCATTTTCCGGCTTCTTATCCTCTTCCTGCTTCTTCTTTGATTCTTCAATCATTCTTTTCTTCGCTCTCGCACAGAGTTTAAGAACATTGGTAATAACTTCCTGCTCCTGCTCCGGAGTAGTATCAGCCCTATATCTCTTTACAGTTCCATATCTTCCTTTGTATGTTCCCAAATATGTAGACATAACTTTCACCTCCCTGTTTCAATGTATGATTTTCAGAATATGTCCTATTCTCTTTCTTTCGCAATTTCAGCCGCTTTTATACTTTTTTCATCTTTTTGCAAAATGATATCCACAAATATAGTTTTAGGTCCTGTGCGGTAACGTTCAAGAATAGCTGCATTAGCTTCTGAAACATTAACCTGCGTTACAAGACAATCTGATATGTACTCAAATATATCTGAATTGAGAATATACTCCTTTGACTTGTAACTAAAAATGTTTTTAATCTTGTATACCTTTGAATCCATACAAGATATATTCAATTCAATGTTAGGATCATTTGAAAGTATCTTAAAAAAGTCTTTTAATTCAGTCATGTCTCTACTCCTTTCTTAAAACAGATTAAACACATTCCATGCAGCGTACTGCATATCAGTCATATTGTGCATATTTACATTTATGAATGAAGCGACCATCCATATGCATATTACAGCCGCAAAAATGCAGGCTATTTTTTCAAAAACACTTGCAATTTTCTTTATTTTGTTGTATTCTTTCATTGGTTATATTTAGTCCTTTCTTAGGATGTTGGCTCTGGATGGCGGTTCAGAGCCTTTTTTATTGTATTTTTCTGAAAACTTAGTGCATAGATGTATCAATCTTGACGATAAGATTAGGAAATCTTTTTTGTAACTTATCAATCACATTTAAAGTTTTTTCGATTAACTCAATCCGTACCTCAAAGCGATCCACACGATCGAAAGTAATACTCAAATAAATCTTCTTTTTCCCACCTGCCCACCTTATCTTTCTGGTGACAGCTTTAATTATTTTGAACATATTCTCTCCTTTCTGTGTCCTGCTTCTGTACATCAACTTTAACAGCCATGCCCTCCGTTCGTTTTTATGCAACTTCCACAAAGATAGAAGATTCAAACGTACAAGCCGGGCGAACGCCATGGCAACCACTGTACGCACAGTTGTAGTCGAGTGAGCCGCCCGCACGCACATTGCGGGCAAAATGGTTAATAGTGGAATCTGCCGTAATCAACCACCACCAATCATCTATCTTGTCAAACAAGTGTCTGTACTCTCTGTATTGGTTGCAAGTAAGCAATACTACCTTATCTCTACTGCTGCCGTAATCTTTTAATCCATCATCTGTTGTCAAATCCTGCGTAGTGTCTAAAATAATTTCTACGCCCTCTCTTTGTCCTATCAGCATAGCCAAAGTATCATAGAAGCGTTGTACCTGTTCTATGTTCAAGTCGTATCGCCCTCTCTTTCTCACTCCCCGACACTTCTGTCGGGGACATTCTATGCAATCATTCCCGGCTGTTTTGCCATCTGCATTCCAATCATAACTCCTTTGACTTCACGCTTCTCGTCACTGGTCAGCTGCTTAAGCAGTGAAACCATTTCCTTGATGTCTTCGGTCTGTTTCTTCAGTTCCTTATTATCCATTTCAAAAGTCGCTGCTGCCATGTGTGTTCCTCCTTTCTTTCATATCTATAAAATAGCATCATGTTCCATTTCTTCAGCTTTCTTTTCCCATTTCTCTGCTCTTTGTATCAAATTTTCTTTTTTCAACTCTCTTTTTGTCTCCTTTGTGCTTGTCCTGCTGCTCCTCCTGCCATATAATGAATGTGCGACCATTTCAATACGAAAAGAGGTGAAACAGTGTGGATGATTTAACTAAAGAACAAAAACATCTTTTAGTTTCCATGTATAAAGAGGTGTTGAGCCGTCAACCTGCTCTTTCTATGGAGCAGGCGAATCATTTTGAAAATTCAGACCAACTCATTGAACTCTTCTCTATCAATGCATCATCTGATTATGTCTCTGAACTATGTTGGAAATTGTATTCAAAGGGATATATCCAGTGTTATCCCGGAGATAACCTTGCAAATCATATTTCTCTATCTGACAAAACGATTGTCTACATGGAGAACAGATTTAAAAATGGTCTGAAAGAAGTTCTTTCTTTTCTGTCTAACCATATTTAATCTATGGGGGATGTTTCATTTCTTGAGACATCCTCTTTTTCATAGAAATCCCCGTTTTTGTATTCCCCCACCCTCTCGAAATTCATCGCATGGCTGATGTCGGTCGTGTGTCTGCAAACTCCCTCATTTTTATAGCAGGTGTTTTTCTTGCAATTCTCTTTTTCTCCATCGCATAAATAGAATACTTTTTCCATTTTCTCTGCTCTTTGTATCAAATTTTCTTTTTTCAACTCTCTTTTTGCCTCCTTAATTTTTAGCGTTTCTGCTCCTACAGGAACGCTTTTACTTTTGATTCAAACTTTGTGCTGTGAAAAGCGTTATAAAATCGAAAGCATATCCCGATAAGCAAAATTGTGAAATACCATGCCTCTGCATCAAGTTTTTTCCCCAGCCACCAAAGACATATAGTCACTATCATTATTTCCGTTCCGCCTCCTTTCTGTGTCGGATTCCGACATCGTTTTCTTTTTCCTATCAAAATAATCCCAAAAAATTTCTAAACAAGTTGCGTTTATTGTCTTTCCCTGATAATCAGCTTTTTCCTTTAACCTGATATACAATAGTTCTGGAACAGCCAGCCCAAGTCGTTTTTTGTTGTTCGCCACTTTTGCGTCACCTCTTTTCTTGAATGAATTATATCATTGCGTCACTTTTGCGTCAATAACTTTTTGACATAAATATTATGTTATAATGACGTTATAATGACGCTTAAATATAAGGAGGTACTCTCATGGCTTCAAATCTTCCAAGATACACACTTCGTATTCCACAGGAATACCTTACAAAAATTCGTTATATTGCAGAAGAAAATGGGCGCTCTGCAAATAAAGAAATTGAATTGATGATTAAACAACGAATCCAAAAATACGAAGAGGATCATGGAGCTATTCCATATTCTGATTCTTCAGATAGTCTGTAATCATATGTAGCATTGTCTGATTTATATTTGTGCCACGCCTTACCGCTTCTTCCCGAACTTTCTTTTCCAATTCTTCGGGAATTCTTATGGTGAGGCGTTTCGCCTTATTTATCTTCTTGTTTTTCATAATTTCCTTTCTGTGTCGGATTCCGACACGCACCACAAAATTGACTTTTTATATCTGTCATGCCATCTGCGACTGTCTATGTGCCACATTCTGTTGTTCTTGCTGAATGCCTAGCATGTAGCCTAAAATGAACATTTTGTTGCCATTGTCTAGTTTCTTGAACTCCTGCATTGTTCTTTCAATTAATTCTTTCTTTTCTTCTGTAGCCATATTGATGCCCCCTTTCTAAATATGTGTTGATTTTTTGAGTTTTCAATGCATTTTATTTTTGCATTAAAAAACATATATGAATTTGTTGTGTTACTTGTTCCTTGCGAGAACAATATACTTCTTTTAAAGAACTTTGTCAACCGCTTTTTGTTCTTTCTAAGAACTTTTTTGTTGATTTTTGTTTTTTTTCGTGATATTCTTTAGAAAAGGAGGTAATACGAATGACGCAAGGTGAACGTGTAAAAGAAGTGCGCAAATCATTTGGTTTGACGCTTGAAAAGTTTGGTGAAAAAATAGGAATGAAAAAAAATTCCATAAGCCAAATTGAAAATGGTAGAAATTCTATGACAGAGCAGGTCGCTAAATCTATTTGTCGTGAATTTAATGTTAGCGAGGATTGGTTGTTTAATGGTGAAGGTGAGATGTTCGTCGATGAAAACTCCGAATATCACGCAATGCTTGATAACATTCTTGCAGGCGAGGATGAGTTTGCGAAAAACATCTTCAAAACTTTCGTTAAACTCGATGTTGAAGAATGGCGTGTGCTGCGTCAGGTGATTGAGAAGTATATAGATGTTTCAAGAGAAGAAGAAAGCTATGATGACGAGGATGATATGAGACTGATCGCCGACATTAACGCTATTCCAGATACTCCGGAAGAGTTAGAAAGGCAGTTTCCGCCTGTGGAATTTAATAGGAGTGATGACGCTGGGTGATTTTAAGCACCCGGCTATCCCACTCTATTTACAGGCTATCGTCTAACGATAACCCTTGTTCCTCCGGTAAAGTCTAAGTTGTAATACATTATGTTTTTAAACACATAGTATATAGCATATATCCTATGATTTTTATGATGTATGTATTTTGTGCATTTTATGTCCATACTCCCACATCCTTCCTTTTCTTTACGGAAAAGCCGGGTGCATAAGTTTTATTATATATACTTGAAAGCTTAATTTTACTGGTAATTATTGGAATTAAACTTTCAATAATTTTTCTTACACACTTTATAATCTTTATTACTTTTTCGTTCTTTGTATCTTCTGTTTTCCTTCTTTTTATGTTTTCGCCTAACTGAAATAGTTGTGTCAATACTTTTTTGAAAATTTTTTAAATTTTATTTTTGTGTTCAAAAAAAGGACATCTCCGGATGTCCTTTTTTCAATAAAACGAATTTAATTCTTGCAATTTTTCATCTTTTAACTATAATTTTAATTATAAAAATTTAAGTATAGGAAGGGAGAAAACAAATGAAAAAAAAATTTTTTTCAATTTTACTTAGTGCTTCTATTGCATTTACAGGATGTGGTGTTCAACCAAAACAAGAAACATCCGATTTAGTATTAACTCAAAGTACAGATCCTTATGGGCAAACTTTTAATGAAATGGATTCTTCTAGATGGACAACAACCGATAAATTTCCTGTTTATCTAAAATACGGAAAAAAATATATTAAATTTAAATCTATTGAAGGATACTATATATATATGGAAGACGATTATACATATGGCGCATATGTTATCATAACAATTGACAGAAAAAACCTTTCATCTAAAGACATTCGCTTCTTAACTGACGAAGATGAAGATGACCTAGACATTAGTTTTCTTGATGTTGCTTCCTCAAAAAATGCAAATTCTGACGATTCTATTCGTGCGAATTTTGCAGGTGGTAGATACGATAACAAAATCTGGTCTTTATATTACTATTTTAGTAAGAATTTTCGAAATAAACCAAAAACTTTCTATGTAGATTTCTCCCCCACTGTAAAGAATCCTAACTCTGATATAACTAACTACTGCTCGGCACTTAATTTTAAACTCAAAAATAAGGACTTAGTTGAATTAGATAGTACACGTTATGATGAATTGAACGAATGCTTGAAAGAAGTTTTGAAATCTGCCAAGAAAGCTTATACCAAGCTTTACAATGATACTTTTGAATAATCGTAGCCAATCTGATCAGTATAGTAACTCCTCCTCCCGTGCTTTGTAGTATAACTTCTTGTAAAATATTTTACAGCAC
>CAZFFA010000004.1:0-12980 GCA_964517955.1 uncultured Jutongia sp.
AGCAATACCCTGAGGTATATTCTTAGAAGGTATCACTATGATATTTTTATCCTCTGTAAGCTGTTTTGCCTGTTCTGCAGCAAGAATTATATTTCCATTGTTTGGAAGTATAAATATATTGTCAGCGTTTACTTTGGCAATTGCATCAAGTACATCTTCCGTACTTGGATTCATTGTCTGACCACCTTCAATGATATAATCTGCACCAAGATCTTTAAATATATCTGAAAGACCTTCTCCGGCAGATACTGTTATAAATCCAACCTCTTTGTGAGGAGTATCATCTGCTGCTTTTTCTGTATCATCCGCTTTTTCTGTTTTTTCTACTTGTTTGGCAGCGGCTGCTTTTTCTGCATCACGTATAACCTTTTCATTGTGTTCTTCACGCATATTGTCGATTTTCATGCTTGTAAGAGAACCATATGTCAGTGCTTTCTGTATAGCAAGTCCCGGATCATTAGTATGAACATGTACCTTTACAATATCATCGTCCGCTACAACAACTACGCAGTCACCAATCTTTTGAAGATATTCTTTAAGCTGTGCCTCAACTACATTCTCGTTGCGTTCAAGCATTATTATAAATTCTGTACAATATCCAAATTTAATGTCAGCCGATGAATCTGCTGTTGTACCAGCCTTAACTAATGTTGATGTACCTCCGGATATAACTGTAAAATCAGATACTTTTCCCTTGAGCGCATCAATTGCACCCCTTATAAATGTCATAAGACCTTCTCCGCCTGAATCAACTACGCCTGCCTGTTTAAGAACAGGAAGCATATCAGGTGTTTTAAGAAGAGTTTCTTCCATCTCCTGAGATACGGCATCACAAAATTCTATTACATCTTCTATATCATCATTTATCAGCAAGTCCATAGCTTTGTCTGCACCGGCTTTGGCAACTGTAAGGATAGTTCCTTCCTTAGGCTTCATAACAGCCTTATATGCTGTATCTGCGGCATGACTGACAGCATTTCCTATAGCTTCTACGTCTAATTTATCAAGGCCTTTTATACCCTTGACAAAGCCTCTGAATATCTGTGACATGATAACACCTGAGTTACCTCTGGCACCACGAAGAGATCCGCTTGATATAGATTTGCCAAGCTGATCCATTGTCGGATTTTCAAGACTGCTTACTTCCTTTGCTGCTGACATTATAGTCATGGTCATATTGGTACCGGTATCACCATCAGGTACCGGAAATACATTTAGCTCATTTATATATTCCTTCTTTGCTTCCAATGCCTTTGCTCCTGATAAAAACATCTTCTGAAGCATAACAGCATCTATTGACTTTACACTCACTTTGTTGTTCCTCCTTGTATTAGTTCGTACTCAAAACTACTTCCTAAATTCTCAGTCCTCATCAATGATACGAACACCTTCGACTATAACGTTGATTTTTTCAACCTGCATACCGGTATACTGTTCAACCTTGTACTTAACATTCTCCAGTACATTCTGTGCAACAGCACGTATGCTTACTCCATATGCAACAATTACATGAAGTTCTATAACAATTTTGTTATTTATAATATTTAATGTCACACCTCTTCCGGCGTTTTCTTTCTTAAGAAGCTTTGTCACACCATCTTTGACATTGACTGCTGCCATACCAACTATTCCTATGCACTCTGTAGTCGCAGTTCCGGCATACTTTGCAAGAACATCACGATCAATCACAATGCTTCCCATCTCGGTACTCATCTTACCTTTCATATATCTTCCTCCAATCTGCTTAATAGTTACTGTCTATACTGACTATCCCCATTGCTCAATTCATTTATGCGGACAAAAATCTCCTAGATTTTCTGTGTTTTGTAACTTACTGTATTACTAATAGTTCAAATAAAGAACATATTGTCATATACATATTAGTATAACATCACACTTGTTTCTCTGCAACTGAAACTGTGAACCGTTACAAAAAATGGAGTTTATCATGAAGAGAATGATTGGTTTTATATTATTTTGGATCGCAATAGGAATGACAATTATGTTTTTTGTTACCAACGGTGTAATTGCCGTGCTTATAATATTACTGTGTCTTATACTTGGATATAATCTTTTTTGCTGCTAATGGCTGTGCCATGCATATTGTATTTTTCAACAATTTGCTTTGTATGCCAGAAATGCATGTTACATGTTTTGCAGCAATCTGCTTTATGCATCTGTGCGCATAATATAAATGCGCGCCCATGGCGCGCAAACCTAAAAAAAGGAACCGACAAAATCGGTTCCTTTTATATAATCGAGATGCACTTACGCACGCTCTACAGCTCCAGAACGTAAACATCCTGTACATACTGGCATCTTCTTTGTTCCACCATTAACCTTAACTTTTACAGATTTGATATTTGGTTTCCACATCTTGTTACTTCTTCTATGTGAATGACTCACTTTGTTACCGAAGTGAACGCTCTTTCCACAAACTGCACATTTTGCCATCGTAAGCACCTCCTTAAATTTTTCCGTAATGTTTTGATTCATATTTTAAATTTATGACATCCAAAAGATATCATAGCTTAAAATTATAATCAGCTTATTTTGCACAACATACGTATTCTATCAAATTTTTTCACATAATGCAAGGAAAATTTTCAAAAATTTTCAAAAAAATTGTAACAGTTCAGCCATAAAAATATAATAGGCAATATTTGAGCTTGCTCATTGTATTGCCTATTATATTTTTATGGTGGAATAGCCTTTCATTTCTGAAATGAAATAAGCAAAAGCTGCATAGCAGCGACTGACAGCGTAGCTGGCAGGTTTATGAATTGAAGAAATGATAGGCTGAACTGTTACAATTTCCAGAACTTATTCTTCCTCGAAATCTTCCTTCATAATATCTTCAAAATCCCCTGCTGCTTTTTCATCATCATTTTTCTTCTTTTTATCTTTGCCCGGCATATGTTTGTCAAGTATATCAGGAAGCATATCAAGCACCTTTGTAAGACCATCCTGATTCTTTACATTGACAAGTTTTGTCTCGCCGTCTTTGATTACAAGGATTGCACTTGGCTGTACTTTACCGCCCATACCTCCTCCTGCACTTTCATTTGATCCTTTTTCTTTTTTGGAAGATGCTCCTGCACCAAGACCAAATGATACATCGACAAGTGGTAATATTATCGTGCCATCATCAAACTTAACTGCATCACCTACAACAGTCTTTGTTGTAAGAAAGCCTTCCATTCCACTAAATAATGAAGCTACTGTTGAACTAAAATTGTTGTCTCCCATAATAATCCTCCTTAATATCTTCTCTAATGCACACCTGACTTAATGCTCTTTTTCATATTATTTACAAGACCGGTGAAATTTTTCCATTCATCACTTATCATTGTCTTTATAAAAATAATCAATAATGTAGATATTCTGATAGTTCCTTTTACCTTTATACTGCCTTCCAAAACTTTTTCTTCAAAATCCGGTGTAATATTTACATCAAATCCCCAAAATCCCCAGACTGCAGAAATAACTCCCAGCAATTCACCTGTACTGCAGGGATCACCTGTTCCAAATCTGATATCTCCATTAAATCGTTTTGGCTTTATCCGTTTCAATAAATGTATCATATTATCTTTTGCAAAGCAAACCATACACGACAATTCTTCTGATTTTAAGAATTCCTTAAGAATACTTGTCCTATATAAAAGCTGTTTTATTGTATTAAAAAAATTCCTTATTTTTTTCCTAATTTCAGATACTGATATTTTTAACTTCTTTCTTTTCTTCTTTTTACTACTTTTTCCTGTTCTATCTGTCTCATTATTGGATATACTATGTTCTTCTGATCGTTGTTTTTCCGACTTCTGCTCTTCTGCCCTTTGTCTGTCTGAATATTTTTCTTCTATATTACTATTATTTTCTTCATCATTATCTTCTTTCTCATCTATATCAGATACTTCCATCATTTCTAAAGTTTTGTCATTATTCGAGTGTTTTATAAAATGTACCCAAAAATTCTTTATTTTATTATAATCTACACCAAAAACTTTAATTCTATACTCCAATTTATTTTCCGCATAAGATACCGGAATATTCGCTATCCTGAAAAACCAGGATATGCGTCCATGAATATCAGTATTGTCATATAATGACATATCAAAATCATAACGAACCGGAATAAAGAGAACCGCACATGCTGTAAGTATGACAAGGAGAAGCAATATTAGCAGTATCTCTATTATCTTTAGCAAAACTTTTCCTATTATCAATAGAACTGTCAAATTGCCCCTCCTTTATATATCTGTCATCACTTAATCGCTATAACTGTTAACTGAAAAATTCATGCAGTGTCTTTGAATTTACATCATGCTTTTCATTGTAGACATCGCTCACTATCTGCTGTACAAGACTTATAGCATTGGTCTTATTCGATGCAAGCCCGAGAATCTCAAGTCCCTGAAGTCTTCTATACTTAAACCACAGTTCCCTTGAGGAGTATATATCCATGCTGTTCATCTCATTGGCAGGCATTGTTATACAATAACAATTCTTTACAATCTTTCTTCGTTCAATCATTCTTCTGTATTTAATAGGATTTTCCCGCACAACATCATCCATGTATATCTTGTGATTCCAGGTAAACATAACACCAGACCCTTTCTTCTTACTGCATCATATCAAGTATAAGCTGTTTTGATGCGTATTTCTCTGCTTCATCAGTACACTGTGAAAGAGATGTTGTTATATAATCTGCAACTTCCTGAGGTGTTTTGAAAAATACAGGCATCTTTTCAAGTGTATTTGCCATTATAGCTCTTCTTACCATTCGATTGCTGTTTTTAAATAACTCTTTTACTTCACCAATAATTTTTTCTGCTGCCTCATCTGCCATATCTGCTGTAACTTTTGTTTCATCAATTGTTTCCTCAAGTTCTGCAAATACGCTGTTTGAGTTAAGCTGTGACATCTGCTTAAGCACAACAAATTCATCTGAAAGATTAAGTTCGGATATAACTGCCTGATCCGATTCTATAACCTCATCAAGAACAGCACCCGCCATATTGAGAGAATCATATATTTTTTCCTGTCTGCCTTCTATCTCCGGGAAATGTTCGCCAAGCCAGTAAAGTTTAGCCTCATCGTCTTCAAATGAGCCTTCTGCCTTATCCCAGACACTGCTTTCCCTGTCTGTAAACAATGAATTTATACCTCTTATAACCATATCGGCAGCCTCAATACTGTCTGCATCTTTTGTAAAACAATGTGCCTTTGCTATGATATATGCTTCATTGATGATCTGTCCAAGCTGCATGTAAAGATCCGATATATCGTTGAGTTTTGATGCATTGACAGTAATCTTTTCCACATATATCTTATATATATCCTCTGTGATATTTTCATAATCAACTGAAGAAAGTTCTTCGAGGATAGGTATAAACTCCGTAAAATACTTATCCATATCCGGACATTTATAAAGCATCGCATTGGTTCTGAACATATATAAAAAGCTGTCAAGTGAACTTACATCACTTCCCTTATAAACAGATATGCTCTCACGTACTACTTCAAAGAAGCGGCTTCTTGTCATTCTCATAGGGAGCTGACCTATGACACTGTGAATGTTGTCGTTGATTGCGACATTGTCCTTTGTGCCAAATATAAAATTAACAACATCCTGTGCAAATGAAGCATCATCCGGCATTTCTTCCATCTTTTCAAATCTGTACTGAACTCTGTTTAATATGTATTCATATATAACAAAGCAGTCTACATAAGTAGTAAGAACCTGCATTTTGTCCATTACAACTTTTCTGAGTGTAAGAAGCTTTTCGGCTGCTGCCTCTGCCTCATCATCAGTCATATCATTTTCAAATATCTGCCATATAATATCATTTAATTCATCTGTTGTATCTTTTGCTGATTCAATATATGGATTGATACCTTCAGACAACATTTCATAATATATATAATATTCCATAATCATCTTAAGACGGGCATAACTGTCATTAAGCTGCATACTCTGGGAAACGTATTCCGGAAGCAGTTCCTTTAAGTTCTTATTCTTATTTATCTCTCTAACACATTCTTTCATTGACTTACTCATGTTTTATCTCCTTTAAGTGGATTTTTGTTGCTATGTTTAATCTTCTTTATTCATTGTTGTAAATGCAACAATTCATCTTACATTTACTCCCACGTCTTTAGCAGTACCCAGCTATCAAACCATATCAGGAAATGCTTTGCATAGTTTATATTGATTCCAAGACCGGACAATACCGGATAGAACATTACAAACATAAGAATTGCCAGTGCCACATAAACATAGCAGGCTCTTTTCATCGACGGCCTTTTCTGTACAATCTTATACATACTGTATCCAAGCATAACTGTCACGAATGGCACACTTGGGAAGTAATGGTATATAAATACTATTCTTGAAACAAAGAACCACGGAGCATACTGTGACAGATATCCTATCATCAGAAATCCGGCTTTTTTGTCTTTTTCTTTTATAATAAGATAAAGCATATAAAATGCTGCCGGAATTCCTGCCCACCATACAAGAGGATTACCAAATGCACTTATACCTTCTCTTACAGTACTTGATATTTCACCTGAATAATACCATATAGGGCGAACCATTGTCGGCCACTCATACCACATGGAAGAGAACTGATGCTCCGCATTTAGTTTGCTGTGATAATCATACATCGTTTTCTGTGCTTCTATAACCTTTGTAATCAGTCCCCTGTCTGTTCCATCACTAAACGGAATATATGATATAACATATATAAGTACAGGAATTACTATAAAGAATATACAGCAAAATCCAATTGTCCTTATAAATAACTTGCTGAAATTGTCTTTTATATAACTATGCTTTATACCATCAGTGCACCCATCAGGATTTTTCAAAGCATAGAGATATTCCCTGAATCTCTTGTACATCTGTATAAAGAATATTACACAAAGACCTGCTGCAGAATAGATACCTGTCCATTTGCTTGCAAAACTAAGTCCCATAGAAATTCCGCAAAGTCCAAGAGGAATAAATGTTCTTGACAATTTTGTATCGTAAAAGCTGTACTGTGTATAGCAATACATAAAATAATACGACAACATTATAAACAATGTAACGAATACATCTATTGTTGCAATTCTGGTCTGAACAAAATGCATGAAATCAAATGTAAATAATAATGTTGTAACTACACTTATCCATGTTTCCTTAAAGAATTTCTTTGAGAAGCAGTATATTATAGGGATCATAAGTATTCCAAACAATGTTCCCATAAATCTCCAGCCAAATGGATTCATGCCAAACATAAGCACACCGGCTACAATAAGTATTTTCCCAAGCGGTGGATGAGTATTTTCATAACAATACAGATGATGTATCATCTCATACGCCGTCCTTGCATGATATATCTCATCAAAATATGTGCTGTTAAGATTGGTTGTTCTTCCTTCAAACATATCCTGTTCATCAAAAAGATCTGAATAGTCAGATGAATTAACCGGAAGAAGTAAATTTCCATCAGCATCCGTAAAGACTATCTCAAGTATATTATCTTTGTAATTAGATGATGATGGTGATATTCTGAAATATCTTGCTGTTACATTGATATCTGCACTATTCCATGCAAATACAGAACCTGCATCCCACTCATTTCCATCACCATAAAGCATCGTCCAGTCACCATCAGCATTGCTTGTGTATTCAATATAATACTTTGGATTGTTCTCATTGCCAAGAAAATCCCAAATCTTTGAAACCTCAACATCTTTACCCATGTCAAGTGTTACGGCTCCATTTTCAACAAGTGAATATCCTGTTTCAGGTGCGCTCATATTGCCTAGTCTTACAAAAGCTATTACAGCATATACTAAGACTATTATTCCCAATGCTATAAAATCAGCTTTTACCATCCTGCAAAGTGTTTCTGAGCTCTTTATTGGATTTTTATCTTTATTTACTTTGTTGTCTTTATCCTTATTTTTATCTTTACTTTTCATATTTTCATCCTTCTTACCAGAAGTTTTTCCAAACCTTCTAAGTGCTGTATATATCAGAATAACAGCTACTGCAACCTCGCACATTCCTATCGCAATAGGTATAGGTGCTTTATTGTCAAAATTGTTTATATCATATACAAATAAAACATGTGCAACATTGTAAAAAACTACAGTGCATACAGCCGTATAGAGCATATAAATATCTTTGCGTGCATCACACACATAACATAAAAGCAATAATATCATAGCCGGGAACAGATATCTTTCATGCATCCTGACAGAAAATGTAAACACGCTCGTTACTATAAGTGCACCTATGAAATAATACTTGGATTCTTTTTTCTTACATTTAATACTTACATATATACTTAACGCCACAATAGCAACTATCGCAATAGTTCCAAGATTCTGATATGTAATCCCAAATGCTTTTCCATACTGGGATGCCCAATTAAGTCCAAATACTGTCCATATATTGTATGCATTAATCGTGGCATACTCATATGAACCAAGCGTATCCGTGTACTGTGAAAGAGCCTCTTTAAATCCAAATGGCATTATAAGAATACCTATCATAAGTATTGCACAAAGTCCCAGCAAAAGATTTCTAAAGAATTTCTTCCAATTGAAGTTTTCAAGAAATACCTGATCTATTATCGCACATATAAGTACAGGTGTAAGTATAAGTGACTGTGGCTTAATAAGTATCGCCACAGCAAATACAAAGTACGATGCCACAAGTTTTTTCTCTGTAACCAGATAGCACATAATTACTATGAACAATGTAAATACTGCATCTGTCTGTCCCCACACTGCGCTGTCAAGTATAATAGCCGGACAGAGAAGATACATGCCTGATAATATCGCAGAAAATACTTTATCAGTTTTCCTTGAGGCTATTCTGTATACAAGATAACCTGTGATCATATCTGCGATTACTGCCGGCAGCTTTGTAATAAGCAGACACATCGGCGAACCATACTGCACACCAAATAAGGCCTTCACAGCACCAACAATATAAAGTATATACATATATCCCGGTGGATAATCATGAAATGCATCCGACTTATAAAACTGTCCTATTCCATCATTGAACACCATATCAGCCCACGACATAAAACAGCCCATGTCTGATTCATTACCCACATATACAACAGATGATACTATCCTTATAAGAAGAGACACTATAAATATTGCCAAAAAAACTATTGTGCCCGCCTTTTTATAAGAGATATTATCTGCCGTTTTCTCATTGGTATTTCCCTGTATTGTCATATGTGCATGTACAGGCTTATAGCATAAGAACATTGCCACAGCCCATATAATGGCGATAATATTTATTGCTAACATACACTTCTCCTATTTTAGTTACATAAATTTTTTGACATGCTGATGTGTAAATAAATGATCTGAACAATACTCATAATTCCCATCACATTTAGAACAGAATCTGAAATCCAGATTTTCATTGTCAAGCTCCGTTCTTCCACATACTGCACAACGATGTCTTGGCATACCACTTTGTGCTGCTGTTTCTTTCTTAAATTTTCTTCTACGGTGAATTTCTTTTGGTGATACACGTCTGTAATTTCTTGTTGCAAAGAAGAATATAAGGAAGTTCGCCATAGCAACTACTATCGCTATCGCAGCCGATATATATGCCCCTCCATACACATTTGGAACCAGTGGATCAAGAAAATATTTAACACCTTCTACAACATCTTTTACAACTGTATACAAAAGATATACAGCATCAAGTATTGCAAGCCATTTAACTTTAATCGGTATAACAAAGTATAAAAGGAACTGCATATTCGGATTGAGCATGGCAAAAGCGAAAAACATTGCCCAGTAAATATACTGGAATCCTGAATAATAAATGCTCTGATGCAATGGTGAAACATACATTATAATTGCAGCAACTATATTAAGTATATATCCGGAAAAGAAATACATATTAAATCTGAAAGTTCCCCATGCCTGCTCAAGTGAACGGCCAAACATAAGAAAGAGCTGCACCTGTATTAAGAAAAACAATGCACTTAGTAAGAATCCCCCTCCACTCATAAAACCATATGGCTCAAGAAGATACGTAAAGAGTCTCCATATCTGTCCATGAAATACTGCGTCTACATCAAGACAGAGGTAATTGTAATAGATATTGGTTCCATTGAGTGAATCAAGAATACCTATAACAGCACCTGCACCATAAAGCATTACCACATACTTTATAAGGTCCGGAACTGCATATCTTCCAAGCTTTCTTTCCAACTTATTTAATATATTGTTCATGTAATTTTTCCTTTCTTCAAATTAAGTGGTATATCACATATACTGATATGCCACTTAATTATAGTAATAGCTGTAATCTTTGTCAAACTGTTACGTTATATAAATGCAGTTATGAAAGTCCAAACTGTTAATGAACAGCAGTATTTTAATTTTCCTTTTCATAAACATAATATGCTATTCCGGGTAATATATGCATTCTGTCAGCACTGTTTTTCATCCAGAAATCGCTGTTGCTGCTCTCAGATCTGTCCATGATATCCTGAAGCGTATCGCCAGGCTGTGATACATAACGTGCCCATTCTCCTGACATACCACTTTCACATATATCGTCTGAATCAGACGTATTATCTGTCGCACCTTCCTGCGGCCGGATATCAGACATTGCCGGTGCTGTCATCGTACCATTTTGTACTGATGTACCACTGTTACTCCTCTGCGTTTCATTCTGCATCTGCGTTTCACCGGTTCTTCTCTGCATATCGTTCTGCATCTGCGTTTCACCGGTTCTTCTCTGCATATCGTTCTGCATCTGCGTTTCACCGGTTCTTCTCTGCATACCGTTCTGCATCTGTGATTCATTATTCCTTCTCTGCTGCATATTATCAGACATAACCGGTATACATATTGTATCTCCTACCTGCAGATTGTATACGTCAACATATGGATTTGCACGCATTATCATAGCTATAGGTACATCATGCATTCTGCTTATGCTGTATAATGTATCACCTTTTTTTATCGTATGAGTCATTCCGTCACAAAATTCATAATTCATGCTATTATTTACTCCAATTTATAAACACTTCATACATATTATATTCCGTTCTTCCAACTCGGTGACTCTTGCAAATTGATAAACTTTGTCATATAATACCTCATTATGGCGATTTTTGACTTCATATATAAATAAGAAGAATGTTGTACCTGCGCCCCAAAATTTTGGGGTTTAGCAGGAATGGAGGATTACGATGAAATTAGATTTTAATACGCTTGGAATTGACATAGGTTCTACTACTGTGAAAATTGCTATTTTAAACAAAGAAGGCCAGATTATTTTTTCTGACTATCAGAGACATTATGCCAATATCCAGGAAACTCTTGCAGCCATAGTTTCAAAAGCATTTGACGAATTGGGAGACCTGCCTGTATCACCTGTTATAACAGGATCAGGCGGACTTGCTCTGTCAAAACATCTTGATATACCATTTGTCCAGGAGGTTGTAGCTGTTGCTACTTCTCTTAAAGATTATGCTCCTCAGACAGATGTTGCTATTGAACTTGGTGGTGAAGATGCCAAAATTATATATTTTACAGGTGGAATAGATCAGCGAATGAACGGAATATGTGCCGGCGGTACAGGCTCTTTCATCGATCAGATGGCCACTCTTCTTAAGACTGATGCAAGCGGTCTTAATGAATATGCCAAAAACTACAAAGCTATCTATCCTATAGCAGCAAGATGTGGTGTATTTGCAAAAACAGATATTCAGCCACTCATAAATGAAGGTGCGACAAAAGAGGATCTGTCAGCTTCTATATTCCAGGCTGTTGTAAATCAGACTATAAGCGGTCTTGCATGTGGTAAGCCGATCCGAGGCAACGTTGCCTTTCTTGGGGGTCCTCTTCACTTCCTTACAGAGCTTAAACAGGCATTTATAAGAACCCTTAATCTAACAGATGATGCTGTTATCGCACCTGATCATTCCCATCTTTTTGCTGCATCAGGTGCTGCGATGAATGCACATGCTGATGTACAGACAACTCTTTCAGCACTTAATGAAAGATTAAAAACTAAAATAGAGATGGATTTTGAGGTAACACGACTTGAGCCGCTTTTCAAAGACGAAGCCGAATATAATGCCTTTCTTGAAAAACACTCAGAAAATGATGTTAAAAAAGGGGACTTTGCAAGCTATAAAGGTAATCTCTTCCTTGGTATAGATTCAGGTTCAACTACTACAAAGGTTGCAGTGATCGGCGAAGACGGTTCTCTTCTTTATTCATTCTACAGCAGTAATAACGGAGCACCTCTTAAGACAGCTATAAAATCAATAAAAGAAGTATATTCTCTTATGCCTGAAGGCGCACAGATCGTAGGATCATGCTCTACTGGTTATGGCGAAGCTCTTCTTAAATCAGCTCTTCTTCTTGATGAGGGTGAAGTAGAGACTGTTGCCCACTACACCGCAGCCGCTTTCTTTGAGCCTGATGTTGACTGTATCCTCGACATCGGTGGTCAGGATATGAAGTGCATCAAGATAAAAAACCACTCTGTAGACAAGGTACAGCTTAATGAGGCATGCTCTTCAGGATGCGGTTCATTTATAGAAACATTTGCAAAATCACTTAACTATGAGGTAGCAGACTTTGCAAAGATAGCACTTTTTGCCAAAAATCCTATCGACCTCGGTTCAAGATGTACCGTATTTATGAACTCAAAGGTTAAACAGGCACAGAAAGAGGGAGCAAGCGTTGCAGATATTTCTGCTGGTCTTGCTTACTCCGTAATAAAAAATGCCCTTCTTAAGGTTATCAAACTCACAGACCCTAAAGACCTCGGTGAAAAAGTCGTTGTACAGGGTGGAACATTTTACAATGATGCTGTCCTTAGAAGCTTTGAACGTATATCAGGCTGTAAGGCAGTAAGACCTGATATAGCCGGTATAATGGGAGCTTTCGGTGCCGCTCTTATCGCAAGAGACAGATATGAAGAA
>CAZFFA010000004.1:12990-29530 GCA_964517955.1 uncultured Jutongia sp.
CAGATATACAGGCGGCGAATCATCTATGCTTTCTATACAGGAGATCAATGACCTGCGCTTTGAAACATCTATGTCAAGATGTAAAGGCTGTACAAATCACTGTCTCCTTACTATAAACAGATTTACAGGCGGAAGGCAGTTTATCTCCGGCAACAGATGTGAACGTGGTATAGGAAAAGCAAAGAACAAAGACAACATTCCTAACCTCTTTGAATATAAGAATAACAGAATATTCCATCACTATGAATCTCTTAGTGAAGATGAAGCAGTACGTGGAACTGTAGGTATTCCACGAGTGCTGAATATGTATGAGAATTATCCATTCTGGCATACTTTCTTTACAGAACTTGGCTACAGAGTTGTTCTCTCACCTGAGTCAAACCGTAAAATTTATGAACTCGGTATAGAATCAATTCCAAGTGAGTCAGAATGTTATCCTGCAAAGATTGCACATGGTCATGTTACATGGCTTATAAGACAGGGGCTTAATTACATATTCTACCCTTGTATACCATATGAACGCTGCGAAGTTCCTGAAGCGGGCAATCACTACAACTGCCCTATCGTAACATCATATGGAGAAAATATTAAGAACAATGTCGATGAGCTTCGCAACTCGGATATCACATATCAGAATCCTTTCGTTTCATTTGAAAGCGAGGAAATTCTTACTAAGAGACTTTGTGAATTCTTTGAAAAAGAAAATGGAATTCCCGCTGCTGATGTAAGACGTGCCGCTGCTGCCGGCTGGAAGGAAATGCAGGCTGTTCGTGATGAAATGTCAGCCAAAGGACGTGAAGTTCTTAAATATCTTGAAGAAACAGGACGTCACGGTATAGTTCTTGCAGGCCGTCCATACCATACGGATCCTGAGATAAACCACGGTATACCTGATCTTATCACATCATATGGTGTTGCCGTACTTACTGAAGACAGTATCTCCGAACTAGGTAATGTTGACAGACCTACTATTGTAATGGATCAGTGGATGTATCACTCAAGACTTTACAAAGCCGCATCATTTGTTGCTACAAGAAATGACCTTGATCTTATCCAGCTAAATTCATTTGGCTGCGGTCTCGATGCCGTTACTACAGATCAGGTGAGCGATATACTTACAAAACAGAACAAAATCTACACTGTACTTAAGATAGATGAGGTAAATAACCTCGGTGCAGCACGTATCCGTATCCGTTCTCTTCTTGCAGCAGTCAATGACCGCAAACGCAAGAATATACAGATAACACCAAAGGATACAGCTCATCACAGAGTAATCTTTACTAAGGAAATGCGCAAGGATTACACAATTCTTGTACCACAGATGTCACCTATACATTTTGATATACTTGAACCTGCGCTCGCATCATGTGGCTACAACCTTGAGGTTCTTCCATCAACTCCGGAATGTGTAGACTATGGACTTAAATACGTAAATAACGATGCATGTTATCCATCACTTCTTGTAATCGGCCAGTTTATGCAGGCCCTCTTATCCGGCAGATACGACCTTGATAAGGTAGCTCTTATAATAACTCAGACAGGTGGTGGCTGTCGTGCCACAAACTATATTGGATTTATACGACGTGCACTTGAAAAAGCCGGTATGGGGCAGATACCTGTAATCTCAATGAGTGCCGGCATTGAAAAGAACCCTGGTCTTAATATCAACTGGGCTATGGCAAAACGTGCATTGCAGGCACTTATATACGGCGATGTATTTATGCGTGTTCTTTATAAGACAAGACCATATGAAGCTGTACCAGGCTCTGCCAATGCTCTTCATGAAAAATGGCTTGAGATCGTCAAAAAATCAGTCACAACTGCAAAACAGAGTGAATTTAAGAAAAATATACATGGCATAATCGAAGACTTTGATAATCTTCCTCTTAAGGATATTAAAAAACCACGCGTAGGCATCGTAGGTGAAATCCTTGTTAAGTTCCTTCCTCTTGCCAACAATTACCTTGTTGAACTTCTTGAGGAGGAAGGTGCAGAGGCAGTCTGCCCTGACCTTATCGACTTCTTTATGTACAGCCTTTATAATGCAAACTTCAAGAGTGAATATCTTGGAAAGAAAAAGTCAAGCACAAGACTCAACAACATGCTTATATGGTTCATAGAAAAATACCGTAAAGTTGCCAATGATGCTCTTGCCGCAAGTAAACGTTTCAGTCCAACAGTACCTATCCAGACACTTGCCGAATATGCATCACCTATCGTATCATGTGGTAATCAGACAGGTGAAGGATGGTTCCTTACAGGTGAGATGGTCGAACTTATACATTCAGGTGTACCAAATATCGTATGTGCACAGCCATTTGGCTGTCTGCCAAATCACGTAGTTGGTAAAGGCGTTATCAAAAAACTGCGCCATCAGTATCCTGATACAAATATCGTAGCAGTCGATTATGATCCGGGAGCAAGCGAAGTAAACCAGCTCAACCGTATCAAACTTATGCTTTCAACTGCCGCTAAAAATATGGATAACGATCAGTAACAATTCAGCTTCCAAAACTAAAAGACCTATAAATGAGCCTGCTCATTATATAGGTCTTTTAGTTTTTTGTTTTTTGGGAATAACCTTTCAGTTCTATGTTATTTTTCGTAACATGTACATTATTCAATCATTTATAAAGCATAAGCTGCGAATCAACGACTGACAGCTTATTAATCCTTAAAATAATTCTCATCAAAATCCGTTTTTCTATTTTCTTCCTCTTCCTTTTTCTTCTCTTCCACAATCTGTCTTACATTCTGACTGCCCGGTTCACCATTTATATTGACAAAGTCCGGATTCTGAACCTGCTGCCCATTCTGTTCCTGCAATGTCTGACCTGTATTAAACTGACCATCTCTCCAGATATTGCCATTGTTCTGAGGACTTGATGAATCAGTGTCTGGATTCCATCTGCCTAAATTTTCTTCTGCATCAAGCTCTTTTGAAATCCTTTCAAACTCACGTTCAGCATAGCTTGGCTGTTCTTTACTGTCGATATATAATCCCTTACGTTCAAGTCTTTTAAGAACAATTGCTATAGCGACTGCAAGAACTATGGTAACACCTATACCACCTTCCATACCGAAGCTGCCGCCATTGATAAATGACAGATGTTCGGCTGAAACTGATGTAAATATTGAATTCTGAACCTTGTTGCCACTTACCTGTATACCATATAAATTACCCTGTGCAAAATTCCATAAACTATGAAAAGCTCCTGCAATCCATATGCTTCCTGTATCAACAAGAAGAAGTGCTGCAAACACACCAAATAAGAACAGGTTTAAGAAAGCAAGTGACGATACACCTGCATTCATTCCATGAAGTCCGGCAAAGAACAATGCGCTTACAACTACAGCAGTAGTAACATGGCATCTCTTTGTAAGGGATACAAAAAGATAACCTCTGCAAAGAACCTCTTCTGCCATACCCTGAACCAGATAACCTACAAAATATCCTATGATATATAGTGGCATCATGCCTTCTGTAATACCTTCAAAGCTTATAGCACCTGATACTATACATATAAGATATGCTGCCGAAAAAGCTACGGCACCGCCAAGCATACCAAGCAGATAATTCTTAACTGCACCTTTTTTCACAAATCCTAGTGTATATACTTTTCTTTTTTCTATAAATCTGCAATACAATACAACTATAGCTATCAGCAATATCTCTGATATAAGCATGACAATCATCATCCACTCAGGAATATTAAGTGCCGCATTCATTATACTTGTTATATCAAAATTCGCCGATGTAATCATTTTCATATAATCACTGTCATTAAACAGATAGATCATCATCGCCGGAGCCTGAACTATGCTCATTACAACAGAACCAGCAAGAAACACAAGCAAAGCTATACAAATCTCCAAAAAAATATTGTGTGTCTTATTGCTTTCTGCATCCTTCATAAATGAAGGTTTCTTTATATCTCTCATCTCTGTCTCCATTTCTGAATTGTAAATTTGATTCCCTTTTTGGTATCAAATCATAGTATATCAGATATTGCATTTTATTTCAATTTTTGGAATATAGTAACAGTTCAGCCATAAAAACATAGTCAATAAAATTTGAACTTGTTCATTATATTATTGACTGTGTTTTTATGGTGGAATAGCCTTTCATTTCTGAAATGAATAAACATAAGCTGCATAGCAGCGACTGACAGCTTGCTGGCAGGTTTATGAATTGAAGAAATGAGAGGCTGAACTGTTGCTATATTTATAACAGTTCATACTTTCATTTTCTACCTTTTATACAAATACTTATACCTTCTATAAACCCTTTCTATCTGATCATCAGTCAGCGAATTTAAATCTATTGCATATTTATCTGTCTTATCCCATTCTTTGCAGTATTTCTTAAATTCTTTTATAGACCCGCAAGCCAAATTTTCTTTATATAATATATCTGCAATAGAATCTACTTCATCCTTTCTCAAGCTTTCTTCCCCCCATAAAATATTTAAAAAATTTTATATATTCAATCATTACGTCAGTCAGGTTCAAAATACCTTTTAAGCCCAACATCATATCATTATTTTCCGCAATTTATTAACAAATATGCAGTGTATATCTGCATCGCACATCTGTATTCCATCCCTACATTGCATACTTGTATCGCATATTTGCATTGCATATTTGCATTGCATATTTGCATTGCACACTTGCATTGATACTTGCATTGCATACTCTGACTCAGGATATGTTTAAATTACATCTAAGTTATGTATGAAAATATATAATTTTACCAACAATGATATCATACTATCTTCATTACAGCAACATATCTTTATTGTTGCATTTTTATTATCTTTTATACTTGATATTCTTAATAAAAATAATTTGTTATATAAAACATATTAGAAAGGTATCAGATATGGATTTAAAATTAATTGGGCTTAATATAAAGAGCTGTAGAAACAGAATGAAGCTTACACAGGCTCAGCTTGCAGAAAATATCAATATATCGACAAATCATATATCACATATAGAAAATGGTACCAGTAAAATGTCTATTGATACTCTTATTGATATCTGTAATGCACTCAATGCCTCACCAAATGAAATTTTATGGGGCACATATAAAAATCCAAACAACAATATAAGTACTTCAGATGATTCACAGAAGAAGAGAAAAGTAACCTATGCTGTTCCATCCGGAACTGAAGAGTTTAGGGAATCGAACGACATAAGCCGTACACTTTTTCATAACGCAGAAAATATGTCTGAAGAATATAAAAAACTCCTTATTGAAATTTCAAATATTATGGTAAATAGGTAAAAAAGACAAAAGAGCAAAACGTCATATTACTGCGCTTTGCTCTTTTTAATTCTATTATAAATTATTGAGGAATGACATTGTTCACTATAGCTTAACAGCAGGCTGTCAGGCTTGCATGTGAAATATAATTATTATTCACACTAACTATTTAAGCTCATTAAGAAAGCTTTCAATACGGTCAAGACCTTTTTCAATCTGTTCAATTGAAATAGCATATGAAAGTCTTAAATGTTTTTCAAAGCCAAAGTCTGCACAAGGAACAACTGCTGTATTGTAGTCGTTGATAAGTATATCAGCCATCTTTGCTACACTACCGACTTTTTCACCCTTATATGACTTATCAAGTACCTCTGATGCATCAACAAATACGTAGAAAGCACCCATTGGCTCGATTGTACTTACATATGGCATCTTACAGATACGCTCATACATATATTTACGACGCTTATCAAATTCTGCATGCATTTTTGCTACTGAATCCTGTGGGCCGTTCAATGCTTCTACGGCAGCCTTCTGTGCAATAGAGTTAGGGTTAGATGTCTGATGGCTCTGTACGCTGCTCATCATCTTTGCAATTTCTTTTGAAGAACCTGTGTAACCTATTCTCCAGCCTGTCATTGCGTAGCTCTTTGCAAGACCACTGCATGTGATTGTTCTTTCATATATTTCCTTGCCAAATGAAGCGATACTTATATGCTTCTGGTCGCCATATACAAGATTCTCATACATTTCATCAGCAACTACATAAAAATCCTTCTCTACAGCCACATCTGCGATTGCACGAAGTTCTTCTTCTGTATAAAGCATACCTGTTGGGTTGTTTGGTGTATTAAGAACAAGTGCTTTTGTCTTGTCTGTAACAGCATTTCTCAAAGCATCTGCTGTAAGCTTGAAGCTCTGTTCCTTAGTTGTAGTTACAATAACAGGAACACCACCTGCAAGTTTAACAATCTCAGGATAGCTTAACCAGAAAGGTGCCGGGATAATGACCTCATCACCAGGGTTAAGAAGTGCTGTAAATATATTTGTAAGTGAATGTTTTCCACCATTGCTTATAACTATCTGATCCGGCGCATAGTCAAGGTTATTAAAGCTCTTGAACTTCTTTGAAATAGCCTCTTTAAGCTCATTGATACCTGAAGCCGGTGTATATTTAGTGAATCCAGAATTGATTGCTTCAATTGCTGCATCACAGATATTCTGTGGAGTATTAAAATCAGGCTCTCCAGCTCCAAACCCGACAACATCTTTGCCCTGAGCTTTTAATTCCTTAGCCTTAGCTGTGATTGCAAGTGTTGATGATGGTTTAACTGCTGCTGCTTTTTTAGATAATTCTAATGACATAATATTCTCCATTCCCGCACGTACTATTTTTTGCAGACCAAAACCGTGCGATTACATTGTCTGCCTTCATCTTTTTATCATTATCTTCAATCAATAATATAATAAACGTCTTCAAATATACTGATTGACGATATGTAACTATTTTTCTCTTTTAGTCACAATATATGTTATACCACATGATGTGTACACGTGTCAATGTATAATTGTATACAATCTTAAAAAAGGTAACAGTTCAGCCATAAAGTAATAGGCAATACATATTTGAGCTTGCTCATTATATTATTGGCTATTACTTTATGGTGGAATAGCCTTTCATTTCTGAAATGAAATAAACAAAAGCTGCATAGCAGCGGCTGACAGCGTAGCTGGCAGGTTTATGAATGTAAGAAATGAGAGGCTGAACTGTTACTAAAAAAGAGAAACAGTTCAGCCATAAAGTAATAGGCAATACATATTTGAGCTTGCTCACTATATTATTGACTATTACTTTATGGTGGAATAGCCTTTCATTTCTGAAATAAAATAAACATAAGCTGCATAGCAGCGACTGACAGCATAGCTGGCAGGTTTATGAATGGAAGAAATGATAGGCTGAACTGTTTCTTATAAAAATAAAGCCAAAAACAGATGGTGTTTCCACCATCTGCAATACATTGTCAATATTATTTTAGTTTTTAAAGCTGTGAATTGGTGCCGGTATACGTCCGCCACGATTGATAAAGTCACTGCAGTCAAACTGATTTACAGGCATTATAGGTGCATATCCCAAAAGACCACCAAATTCAACAGTTTCTCCTACACCTTTACCGATTACAGGAATAATTCTGACTGCTGTTGTCTTCTGGTTTATCATACCAATTGCCATCTCATCTGCGATTATACCTGAAATAGTTGTTGCTTTTGTATCACCAGGTATAGCGATCATATCAAGACCAACTGAACATACACATGTCATTGCTTCAAGCTTTTCCATAGTAAGTGCGCCCTCTTCTACAGCAGTTATCATACCCTGATCTTCACTTACAGGAATAAATGCACCGCTAAGACCACCTACATAAGAAGATGCCATAACACCGCCCTTCTTAACCTGGTCATTGAGCATTGCAAGTGCCACTGTTGTTCCGGGAGCGCCGGCTCTCTGAAGACCCATCTCTTCAAATATATCTGCTATACTGTCACCGATTGCAGGAGTTGGTGCAAGTGAGAGATCGATGATACCAAATGGTATACCAAGTCTCTGTGATGCTTCTCTTGCAACAAGCTGACCAACTCGTGTAATCTTAAATGCTGTCTTCTTGATAGTCTCGCAAAGTGTACCAAAATCAACGCCATGAACTGATTCAAGTGCCTTACGCATAACACCCGGACCACTAACACCTACATTTATAATCTCATCTGCTTCTGTTACACCATGGAATGCTCCTGCCATGAAAGGATTGTCATCAGGTGCATTACAGAATACAACAAGCTTTGCACAACCTATGCTGTCATTTTCCTTTGTTTCTTCTGATGTCTGAAGAATTACTTCACCCATAAGCTTTACAGCATCCATATTGAGACCTGTCTTTGTTGAGCCAAGGTTTACAGAGCTGCAGACAAATTCTGTAGTTGCAAGAGCCTTTGGTATAGAACGGATAAGAAGCTCTTCGCTCTTTGTCATCCCCTTTGATACAAGTGCGCTGTATCCACCTATGAAATTAACGCCCATAGCTTTTGCGGCACGGTCAAGAGTCTGTGCTATAGTTACATAATCTTCCGGCGTTTTACATGCAGATGCGCCTACGAGTGAAATAGGTGTAACTGATATTCTCTTATTTACGATTGGAATACCATATTCCAATTCTATCTCCTTACCCGTTGCTACAAGATCCTTTGCAACAGTTGTTATTCTGTTGTAAATTTTTTCATTTAATCTATCAAGATCACTGTCTATACAACTCATAAGGCTGATTCCCAATGTGATTGTACGAACATCAAGATTCTCTTTCTCTATCATGTCATTTGTTTCAATGACTTCACTTATATTAATCATAAAATCCTCCACTCCTGCTTATGCTCATTATATACGATGCATCTTGTCAAATATATCTTCAAGCTGAGCCTTGATTATACAACCCATCTCTTCACCAATCTTTTCAAGATCCTGATTGAATGTTCCGAAATCTTTGCTGCATTCAGCTATATCAACTATCATCATCATGTTAAAGAAGCCACCTACTATTGTCTGTGATATATCAAGTATATTTACATTGCTTTCTGCAAGATATGTACATACCTTTGCTATAATTCCCACACTATCTTTACCTACTACTGTTACAACTGTTTTTTTCATTGTTTCCTCCAATTCTGCCGATTATGGCTTTATAATGTGATGAGTGCTGATGGCTTGTCCCTTTCAGCAACTGCGAGTTTAAATGGCAATTCATTGATTCCCATGTCTTCCCATATCTGACATTTTACCGCCTGATAAGCCAGATCTGGATAATTATTTTCTTTTGATAAATGCGCAAGCAGCGCATATTTTAACCTGCTGCCCAATATCCTGCAAAGAAGTCTGCCTGAGTCCTCATTGGAAAGATGACCTTTTTCACTAAGGATTCTTCTTTTAAGAGCATATGGATATGGTCCTGCCTCAAGCATACTTATATCATGATTGGCTTCTATAAAAAGCACATCACTTCCATCAAGATTGTCTATAGTATAATCATCAAATACACCAAGGTCAGTAGCAATACTTGTCTTAAAGCCTGATGCACTAAGTGTATAGCATACCGGATCAGCCGCATCATGTGATGTTGAAAAAGGTGTAACCTTTATACCACCTATATTTATCTCTTCATCAGCATGAACTTCATAGAGATTTTCATGTTTTATATCACCTTTTTTATCTTTGCTGCATATAGCATCAAGCGTACCTCCTGTAGCATAAACAGGTGTGCCAAACATCTTCTCCATCATATTGATCCCGCTTATATGATCGCTGTGTTCATGTGTAACGAGTATTGCATTAAGCTCCTCCGGTGCAACACCAATTGAATTAAGCCCTTCTACAATTCTTTTACGGCTTATACCGGCATCAACGATGATATTTGTATTGCCATCACCTACATATATACAGTTTCCACTGCTGCCACTGGCAATGCTGCAAACTCTCATTAGTTCCTCCTATACCCACTCAATTCTTACTATATCCCCTTCATTAAGTGGCTGCATAAAATCACAATTCATTCCATTAACTTCTGTCTCAAGATGATCTCCATGTGCAACAGATGTATCTACAGAACATGCATCAAGCGCATCTACGAGAATATAATTTGTCTTTCCCTTAAGAACAACAGATTCACCATTGATCACTACTTTTATATCAGATGGCTCTGTATGAGTCTTCTGTTCTGAAAAATTATCAGATCCGGATTCTTCATGAGAATCTTCCACTTCTTCTGCCCCGGCTGTTTCACCTCCGGTGCTGTGAGTCTCTATATCTTCTGTATCACTTTTTTCTACATATGTTTCTTCAGGCTTTTCATCATAAATTTCACATTTTATCGTAAAATTCTCATATACCTTTGTATCCATGGCTGCGACAACGTTATTTACATATACTTCTCCATGATACATTACATCCATAAATTCCAAAACCTGTTTCAATGTATAATAATCAAGAATCTGAATATGGTCCTCTGGCTTAACCTCATAAAATTCAGATACAAGACTATCATTTGCCATAACAAACTTAGGACAAATGATCTCTTTGTCGTTGAATATAAATTTCATAGTTGATTTGTATTCTGACAGATCTCCTATTTCAAGAACAGCATCATCGCCTCTGGTAGAAGGTGTTATGTCAATCTTTGCATTCTGCTCTATAGATGTACTCATTCCTGTCTCATGACCATTGAGCTTTATAACTGCTGCCTCGCCTTCCTTACCTCGAAGCATCCTTTTTTCACCATTGAGATAATATATAATAGTGTTTCCTCTCTTTGGGAAAAGATCTTCATTTGGAAATCCTACCTGCATTGCAGCATCAGTTATTGTAAGCTTTCCATTGTCATACAATTTAACCCGTTCACCATTGACTGTAGCAAATATAAAGTTATTGCGCTGCTCATAGTAATTAAGACAGATACCTATAGGTGTAACAAGAAGTGAATCAACTACTATATCTGGCTGCATGAATTTAACATTGCCAAGAACTTCCATGCCTCGAAGAGCAACTCTCTCTTTTGGAAGTTCAAGAAATTCAGAAAGACTTTCCACAAAACCTGCTATCTTTCCCCCACCGCCTACTACAAAAACGGCACTTACTGATTTACCACCATTAAGTTCAATTATCTTGTCTGCAACACTCTTTGTTATATTTCTAACTGTCTCTGACACAACGTCAGCAATTTCCGTTGAAGGTATTTTTTGTGGCAGTCCCATAATATCGTGAAACTCTACTTCATCCGAAGTTGTACTCATACATTTCATACGATCTGCTTCATTGAAATCTGTAAGATAATGTCTTGCAATACATTCTGTTATCTCATCTCCGGCTGATGGAATCATTCCATATGCTATAATACTTCCATCCTTTGTAATAGATATATCAGATGTGCCTGCTCCAACATCAACAAGTGCTATATTAAGAAGTCTGAATCTCTCCGGTATAGCTACATTGATAGCCGCTATAGGCTCCAATGTAAGATTAGCCACATATAATCCTGCTCTTTCAACTGCTACATAAAGGCCATCAACTACTTCATCCGGCAAAAATGTTGCAATAAGCTCTGATTTGATAGTGTTGCATTTATGCCCTTCAAGATTAGTTATCGGATAATCATTCTGATAATAATGCTTTACGGAATAACCGACACAATAAAACTTAATATCATCACTTTCTGTTTCTTTGCGAAGCTTTTCATAGGCATTTTCCACACCAAGCATATCGAGTGTATATATATGTTCATTGGTTACAGTTGTTTCAGCAGAAAAATCAATAAATCCCTCTGCCTCTACAGTCTTAAGTACACGTCCGGCAGCAGCTATACATACATCTTTATACTTTCTTCCGGTCATATCTTCAAGTTTTTTATGTATCTTGCTTATAGTTTCTGCAACCATATTTATATCATGAATCTGACCATCCATCATTGCTCTTGTTTCATGTTCCAACGATGTCTGTGCCACAACAACAAATCCATTAGAACTGTCCTTGTAGCCTACTGTACCTACTATACTTCGTGTGCCAATATCCAGACCAAACACTAATTGCTCCGGAACCCCGTCCATATTGATTTTATCTGTTTCTTCAATACTTTCAAAATCAGCAGTCATGGGAACCTCCATTTCAATCTTTAGTACTATATAAAAACACTTAAGTTGTATTGTAACATAAACCTTTTAAAAAATAAAGAAAAAGGTACCGCAGCTAATAACACTTATTAGTGCGGTACCCCATATTGTAAAATCTTATTTAACTATGAATTTAATCTTTTTGTACTTCTTCTTAAGATTGTTAACTGCTTTCTTTGAAATATTTTTATTCTTTATAGTTACGCTCTTAAGATTTGGACAATTCTTAAATGAATTGATATCAATAGCTGTGATACTATATTTCTTTCCTGATACAGTAATTGTACTTCCTATAGTAATATCTTTCTTACTAAGATCTTCAATGCCTGTTATCTTGACGGCTGCTTTCTTTCCTGTAGCTGTAATCTTATAATCTAGAGTTTTCCATGAAAATACATTGTTCTTTTTATGGTTAAGTTTAACTGTAATCTTACATGTTTTTATAGTTTCTGTAGAATTATGATATACTAATACATAAGCTGTTCCAGGATTATTTGCATGTATAAATCCACCATCATTTACATCTACTATATCTGTATTTGTTGATTTAAATACAAAATTATTGCCATAACATGCCTTTTTCGGTAAAACCTTTGCATCTATCTGGCTATACTGCCCCTGTGTAAGTGTCATATTATCTTTACTGATTTTAAATCCCTGAACATCCTCTGCTTCTCTCCAGCTTATAACATGAACTGTACACTTCGCTTTCTTTCCATCCTTAGTCTGTGCTGTAATTACAACATCACCTTTATTAGCTCCTGTACTGACATTTCCATATTCATCTACCTTGGCGATTTTTTCATCACTGCTTGTCCATTTAAGATTTGAAATAGTATAGTCAAATGGTATTGTATAAACATTCAGATATAGTGAATCTTCCTGATTCATATAATATTCCTTTGACTGGAATGTAATCTTTGAAAGTTTATTGGCACTTGTAGCCTTTTCCCATTTTGCATATGCTGTCATATCGCCTGTAAGCATACTGTCTGCTGTAATCTGAACCTCGTAAGTTTCTTTTCCTGCCTTAACCTTTGCAAACCATCCCTTAAATACATAGCCCTTCTTAGAAGGATCTACCGGAAGATCTACACCGCCTTTTGAACTGCACTGAATACTTGCATAATCTTTATTGCCTACCTTGAACTTCAAAGTATAATACTCTGTCTTAATCTGATCAAGATTATTGTCAATCCAGTCAACTCTTTCTTTTATCCAGTTCTTAAGTCTTTTTTCTTCATTGTCATATGTTACATCATTGACAATTTCACTGACACCATCTTCATCCCAAAAGCCATCAGCATAGTTATCACTATATTTTTTAAGTATCTCATAATTTGCCTTCTGTGACTGATACTGTTTTTCTGAATACTTGTCTATCTGACCGCCATCCTCGGCTGCTTCAAGAAGCTTCTTCTTAATTGCCGGCCAGCGTTCTATAACTTTTTTACAGAACTCAGGATCTTTCATAAGACCTTCAAACCATGTAGATGTGTTGCATGTATAACCTTCTACATTGTTTCCTGTATATTCTGTTGCACCCCATGCTACATAATCAAAATCCCATAAAGGCCCCCAGAATAATTTACCGTTACGCTTCTTATAAAGATATGTACTTCCTGAGCCAAATGCATCACCATTCATTGAAAATTCCTGAACCCAGTAGTAGTCAACCGCTGCGTCTACATCCATATAATCTTTATACGACACACCATTTTCATCTTTAAATCCCTTGCCATATATTGCATCTTCTGTTTTCTGTACATAATTTGATATATACTTAAACTGTGCGTCATTGTAATACTCATCAAATTCAGGACTTTCTATAAGGAATACCTGATCTTTTTTTGTTTTTATAACCTGTCCTGATGCTGCTTCAGAATATGGAAACATAGAAAGAAGATATCCACCTGTTATAGTAGGTTCATCTGTTGCATTTTTACTTTCTTCTGTTGCCTCGAGATCATCTATATCAACGCGGCTGTCACCTACACGTACCTGCTGACATAAATAGTAGCTTCCAAGATACTGTCCATTCATAACTACATTGACAAATTCACACTTAGGTGTAAATTCCATGCCAAGCTGTGCGCCAAGCCAGTATGTAATCTTATTGCGAAGCATTGTTATATCATAATAATTGGCAAGGAGCACCCAGTGTTTGTTGCTTCCCATACCAAGAAGATCTGCCTTTTTGTCAAGTTTGATCTTGTATGGTTTCTTGTCTGCCATCCATGTAGAGTTACCTCTGCCTCGTAAATAATCAAGATCATATGTCTGAGTCTTAAGTTCTTTATCTGTGTATTCAGACTTATAGCCATTAGGGATGTCCAATGTCATCTTACCATAGCATTCCGTCTGATGCTCTGAATCACCATTCATAGCTGATATGGAACCCTGTGACTCATCTATATTAAAGTCTACAGTAGGTATATCAGATTTTATGAAAAGTATATATCTGAATAAAAGTGATAAATCCTTCTTCTCATCAGTTACGACCTTAAATGATACTTTATGTACTCCTGTAACATTTGCATCTTTAAAATTCACACAAAGATTCTGTGACTTTGTCCATACCTTATCTCTGCTCTGCTTATTCATCTTGACAGTAGCAAACGGCTTATCAGAATCATCAAGATAAAATTCAAGACTTATATCTTTTTTCTTCTGTGCAAGACCATCAAACACCATATAATCAGGCGATTTGCTGCCAAAATCAAAGCTATCTTTAAATTCATACTTTGCAGCAGTAAGGTCCTCTTTTGTACCTTTTATCATGACACCATTTCCCCTGTCATAATATTTCATGCTTACATTGCTGTTGGAGCATGTAAAATCTGATGATGCTAACTTAGCAGACGCATCTACTTTTTCATAAGCATCAATCTTTTCTGCTGCCTGTGAAGGACTGCTGTAAAACCTGCTTCATGCAAGTACAACAGCGGTTATGGCAGCAACCCCAAAACGTCTAAAAAATCCCATTGTATTCCTCCATCCTTTCATTTTGTGATTATTTAGGGACAAAGTTTACAGACTTCATACCAACCGGATAAGACAGCTTACCGCCTCTCACCTCATTCGTTAGAAGCCTGTATCACTTTGTGCGCCAGATTATTCATTATGCTTTTACAGCAATCTACTTCATACATCTGTACGCATCCTTAGCAAAACAATATCACACTGAATTTTACAATACAATAGGATTAAATATTCTTATAAAAAATGTAAGATTTGGAAAGATAAATGTAACAGTTCAGCCTTACATAATCGCACTCATAAAAACTGCCAGCGTAGCTGTCAGCCGCTTCATGAACTATTTGTGCGTGTAACAGTTCAGCCTTACATAATCGCACTCATAAAAACTGCCAGCGTAGCTGTCAGCCGCTGCTTCGCAGCTTATGTTTTATGAGTGACGATTATGTAAGGCTATTTCACCATAAAAAATCAGCCAGTAATACAATAAGTAAACTTAAGTATTACTGGCTGATTTTTTATGGCTGAACTGTTACACTTTTACGCAAACTGGCTATTATACAGTTCTGCATAGAAGCCATTTTTGGCAAGGAGCTCTTCATGATTGCCCTGCTCAACTATATCTCCATCTTTCATGCAGAGAATCATGTCTGCATCACGTATTGTTGAAAGTCTGTGGGCAATGACAAAGCTTGTTCTTCCTTTCATGAGGTTATCCATAGCCTTCTGTATAAGTACTTCTGTACGTGTATCTACGGAGGATGTAGCTTCGTCAAGGATCATTACACTACTGTCTGCGAGTATCGCTCTTGCTATGGTAAGGAGCTGTTTCTGTCCCTGTGATACATTGCTTGCTTCCTCGTTGAGTTCCATGTTGTAGCCACCCGGAAGTGTTCTTATAAATTTATCAGCATGTGCCGCTTTTGCTGCCTGTATTACCTCTTCATCTGTAGCATCAGTTCTTCCATATCTGATGTTTTCCATGATACTACCTTTAAACAGCCATGTATCCTGAAGCACCATTCCAAAATCATCTCTAAGCTCACGTCTGTTGAATGTTTTTACATCATGTCCGTCAAGCTTTATTGAACCGTCGTTTACATCATAAAACCTCATTAAAAGTTTAACGATAGTTGTTTTTCCTGCTCCTGTAGGACCAACAATGGCAACCTTCTGTCCTGCCTTAACATGTGCACTGAAATCCTTTATTATTATCTGATTTTCCTTATAACCAAATGAAACATGATCAAATGTAACATCACCCTTTACATCAGAAAGAACTGTAGGATTATCTATAACCTGTACCTCTTCTTCTTCATCAAGGAATTCAAATACTCTTTCTGCTGCCGCTGCCATTGACTGCATCATGTTGATTACCTGTGCTATCTGCTGTATAGGCTGGCTGAACTGTCTTACATACTGTATAAATGCCTGAATATCACCTACTGTTATAGTTCCATTGATAGTGAGGAAACCACCTGTAAGAGCAACTGCCGCATAACCAAGATTACCTACAAACATCATGATAGGCTGCATCATACCTGAAAGAAACTGTGATTTCCATGCAGATTCATAAAGTACGTCATTTACACCATT
>CAZFFA010000005.1:0-1527 GCA_964517955.1 uncultured Jutongia sp.
TCTTATATCATTTATGCGTCTTACATATCAAAAAGCGTACAGCGAAATTTATTCCTATAAAAAACTGCTTGACTAATTGCCATGTTAAGTGTATCTTATATAGATGGATTGGTAATCAATGCTTAAACAGGTGATTACTGATAAATATTGAAAGATATTTAAATTATACAATAAAATAAGAAGTCTCTTATTAAGAGTGGTGGAGAGTTAAGGCTCTGTGAAACCACGGCAACCCCGGTCTGGAAGGTGCCAATCTGAGCGAGCAATCGAACAATAAGAGGAGTTGAATAAATCAAGTCCGTCATTATTGGCGGGCTTTTTAAATTCATAGAAAAATCTTTTTTTATAAATAATACTGGCTGTGTGTGACGCCACCGGCACAGATCAGTTAATGGGTGTGGCGTAGAAAAGAGGAAAATACATTATGGATAAGCGTTTATTTACATCGGAGTCAGTTACAGAGGGACATCCTGATAAAATTTGTGACAATATATCCGATGCAATACTTGATGCACTTATTGAACAGGACCCAATGAGCCGAGTTGCATGTGAGACAGCTATTACAACAGGATTTGTTATTGTTATGGGTGAAATAACAACTAAGGCAGTAGTTGATTATGAGAAGATTGTAAGAGATACAATAAGAGAAATCGGTTATGATGACGATTCAAAGGGATTCAACTGTGATACATGTGAGGTGAAAATTCTTCTTGATCAGCAGTCGGCAGATATAGCTATGGGTGTAGACAAGGCACTTGAAGCAAAAGAAAATCAGATGACAGATGAGGAACTTGAAGCAATTGGTGCAGGCGATCAAGGTATGATGTTTGGTTATGCAACAAACGAAACAGAAGAATATATGCCATATGCAATATCACTTGCGCACAAGCTTACAAAGAAGCTTACAGAAGTCCGTAAAAATGGAACACTTGATTATCTTCGCGCTGATGGCAAGAGTCAGGTGACAGTAGAATATGATGAAGATGGAAAGCCTGTTCATATCAATGCCGTAGTTATATCTTCACAACATGCAGCAGATGTAACTCAGGAGCAGATTCATAAGGATATACGCAAATATGTAATTGATCCTGTTTTTCCGGCAGAGCTTTGCGATGATAAGACAAAGTATTTCATAAATCCTACAGGTCGTTTTGTAATCGGTGGACCAAATGGTGATAGTGGTCTTACAGGACGTAAGATTATAGTAGACACTTATGGTGGATATGCATGTCATGGTGGTGGAGCGTTCTCCGGCAAGGATTGTACAAAGGTTGACCGTTCGGCAGCTTATGCAGCACGTTATGTTGCTAAGAATATTGTTGCTGCGGGTATTGCAGATAAATGCGAGATACAGCTTTCATATGCAATTGGTGTTGCACATCCTACATCAATCATGGTTGATACATTTGGCACAGGAAAGATTGGCGAAGAGAAACTTACTGATATAGTAAGAGAGAATTTTGATCTCCGTCCGGCTGGAATTATCAAGATGCTCGATCTTCGCCGTCCTATCTATAAGCAGACAGC
>CAZFFA010000005.1:1627-29490 GCA_964517955.1 uncultured Jutongia sp.
AAATTTACTTAAATTTTCACAATGTATAAGTATCAATACTAAGCATATTTACTAAAGAAAAACAGCCTTCGTGGATTTTATTTCCAAGAGGGCTGTTTTGTGTTAATATATAACGGAATGGAATTAAGCTGTGCAGCAGAATTAGAAAATGAGAGTTATGTTACACCTGTGATAGCAATGAATTGGAGGTAATAAACAGGTGGTATGGTGAAAACATGGAAAGTGGGTATAGGCAAATGGAGATGATATTACCTAAAAATGTTTCATATATTATAAATAAGCTTGAAGAAGAGGGATACGAAGCATATGCCGTAGGTGGCTGTGTAAGAGATACGATGCTTGGAAGAGAGCCTGAAGATTGGGATATCACAACATCTGCCAAGCCGTTAGAGATTAAAAGAATATTTAAGAAAACCATAGATACGGGTATTCAGCATGGAACAGTTACCGTGATGCTTGATCATATTGGCTACGAGGTCACAACGTACAGAATAGACGGGGAATATGAAGACAGCAGACATCCTAAAAGTGTGGAATTTACAGGCAATCTGAAGCTTGACCTTGAAAGAAGAGATTTTACAATTAACGCAATGGCTTACAATGATACAGCCGGTCTTGTTGATGAATTTGATGGTGAGCGTGATCTGAAGGATGGAATTATCAGATGTGTTGGAAACACAGGGAAGCGTTTTGACGAAGATGCGCTCAGAATGTTACGTGCTGTACGATTTTCCGGACAGCTTGGGTTTGAGATTGAACCAAATACACGACAGGCGATAGTTGATAAGGCGGGAAATCTAGGTAAGATAAGTGCGGAGAGGATACGTGTTGAACTTACTAAACTTCTTGCATCTAAGGATGCCGGACAGATCAGGGAAGCATACAGAACCGGAATGACACGTATATTTTTGCCGGAACTTGATAATATGATGGAGGTTGAACAGTACAATCCGCATCATATATATACAGTCGGGGAACACTGCATAAGAAGTGTAGAGATAATGAATAGTTTTTTTGGACTTTCTTCCGGTAAATGGGATGAAACTATCATATCTGATGAGGTACAAAAGACAGCAGAAAATCTGGCTCAAAAGATGAGCAGGAAACAGCATGATATTCTTGTACTTACAATGTTGCTGCATGATATTGCCAAACCGGTTGTCATGACAAAAGATGAAGATGGAGTAGGTCATTTTTATGGTCATCCGCAGAAAAGTGAGGAGATGGCGAGAAATATTATGAAAAGACTTACATTTGACAATGAGACTGTAAGTACAGTGAGGAAACTTATAAGGTTTCATGATTATAGGATGGAAGGCAGATGCAGACCTTTGCGCCATGCAGTGTCGAAAATCGGTGTGGATATAATGCCTATGCTTTTTTTGGTTCAGTATGCAGATATTCTGGCACAGAATCCGGATAAATTTGAAGATAAGCTTCGTAGACAGAAAGAAGCCTATGATGCATATAATAGTATAATAAAAGATAAATCACCTCTTTCAATAAAGGATCTTGCAGTGACAGGAAAAGATCTGATAGAGGCTGGAGTTACTCCGGGACCGGGACTTGGAGAGATGCTTGAAAGCCTTTTGGAGTATGTTCTGGATGAGCCGGATAAGAATGAAAAAGGGAATTTGATAATGTATGTAAAAAATCTAAATATGAATAGAAATGGAGAAGAATATGGAATTAGATGTTAAATTTAGTAAGATGTCAAAAGCTATGAAAACGCAGCTATATATTGATAATCTTACGACAATATTTAATCCGCAGGCTTTATTTAGTGATGGAACTCCGGCATACAGAAGTCCATCTGAACCAAAGGCCAATGATCTTGTTAAGATTCGATTCAGAAGTGGAAGGGAAAATATAGATGCAGTCTATCTTGTATACGAGGACAAAAGAGCTGAGATGGTAAAAGTCAGCAATGACAGGCTGTTTGACTATTATGAAGAAAGTATTCAGCTTGGAACGGAAAAAGTTGAATATTATTTTGAGGTTCATAGCGGACAGTTGACCTGTTACTACAATGCGGTAGGTGTATGCAGTGGTGTAGAACCATATTACAATTTCTTTATTACACCGGATTATACAACACCTGACTGGGCAAAAGGTGCTATATTCTATCAGATTTATGTAGATAGATTTTACAATGGTGATCCTTCTAATGATGTTGAAACAGATGAATATATGTATATAGGTGAAGGTACTACCAAAGTAAATGATTGGAATAAATACCCGGCAGCAATGGGTGTAAGAGAGTTCTACGGTGGAGATATAGCGGGAGTTATGCAGAAGCTTGACTATCTTCAGGGGCTTGGTGTTGATGCAATATACCTGAATCCTATATTTGTATCACCATCCAACCATAAATATGATATACAGGATTATGATTATATAGATCCTCATTTTGGAAGGATTGTTAAAGATGAAGGCGAACTTCTTCACAGAGATGAATATGGCAATCTTCAGTGTGATCATGAGCATCCGAACAAGAGTGCGACAAGATATATATGCAGGGTTACAGACAAGGAAAATCTTGAGGCAAGTAATGCTCTTTTTGCAGAATTTGTAGAAGAAGTTCACAGACGTGGAATGAAGGTCATCCTTGATGGTGTATTCAATCATTGTGGTTCATTCAACAAATGGCTCGACAGAGAATGTATATATGAAAATGAAGAAGGATATGAAAAGGGTGCCTTTGTTGCAGGTGACAGTCCGTACAGATCATTCTTTAAATTCTATGAAGATATGTGGCCATATAATCCTAATTACGATGGCTGGTGGGGGCATGATACACTTCCTAAACTGAATTATGAAGATTCACCTGTACTTTTTGACTATATTATGCATATTGCAAGAAAATGGGTGTCACCACCATACAATGTAGATGGATGGCGTCTTGACGTAGCGGCGGATCTTGGTCATTCACCTGAGTACAATCATTATTTCTGGAGAGAATTTAGAAGGAATGTAAAGGAGGCCAATCCGGATGCGATAATCCTTGCAGAGCATTATGGAGATCCGACTGCATGGATGCGTGGTGATCAGTGGGATACAGTTATGAACTATGATGCATTCATGGAGCCTATTACGTGGTTTCTTACAGGTGTTGAGAAGCACAGCGATGAATATCGTGGCGATATGATTGGCAATGCTGACGCATTCTTTGGTTCGATGAGAAATTATATGACAAGATTCAATACACAGTCTCTTCAGGTTGCGATGAATGAGCTTTCTAATCATGACCATTCAAGATTTCTTACAAGAACCAACAGAAAAGTTGGACGTACAGCATCACTCGGTCCGGATGCAGCCAACGAAGGTATTGACAAGGCTGTATTTAGAATAGCTGTAATGATACAGATGACATGGCCTGGTGCGCCTACAATATATTATGGCGATGAAGCCGGTCTTTGCGGCTGGACTGATCCAGACAATAGGCGTGCATATCCATGGGGCAATGAAGATCATGAGCTCATAGATTATCATAAGGCACTGATACGTATCCATAAGAATTACGAAGTACTTCGTACTGGTTCAATACTTTTTCTCAATGGTCAGAACAGCCTGATAAGCTATGGACGTTTCAATGAGAAAGAGTGTATTGTGGTTACTATAAATAACAGTGAGGAAGAAAGAAGCCTTGATATACCTGTATGGCGTCTTAATATAAACATAAAAAGCCATATGGCATGTCTGATGCTTACCAATAGAGACGGATATACGGATGAAGTTAAGGTTTATAGCGTGGATAACGGATATATTCATGTTACATGTCCTCCAATGTCAGGAATGATCATCAAAGACCTTGATCGCCAGATGTAAAGAATGTTGATTTATATGTAGAATTTTATTATAATTGAGATTGTGTTTATCATAAGATTATAAACTTAATGTATAAATGCATAAGATATGTGTCGGCTAAGTAAAATGCCGGCAGAATGGAGGAAGAGATGTATAGTATTATTCCAGTGGTATGTGCACAGGACATTATGTCACTTGTACGTGCATTACCAGGTTCAGCAGCTCAGGGGTTAATATGGGGTATTATGGCAATAGGTGTATTTATCACTTATAAAATCCTTAATTTTGCTGATTTGACAGTTGATGGTACATTGGGTACAGGCGGAGCAGTAACAGTTATGCTTATTTTGGCAGGTTATGATCCGGTAGTTGCCCTCATACTGGCATTTGTAGCAGGTATGCTTGCCGGTCTTGTGACAGGTATATTACATACTGTGCTTGGAATACCTGATATCCTTGCAGGTATACTTACACAGATTTCGCTGTATTCTATTAATCTGAATATTGCACAGGGCAAAGCAAATCAGGCAGTAAGTGTTGATATGTATAAGCTTATTGTGTCAGGTCGTAATATTCCGGCAACCATAGCTACAGTATTTATCGTAATTGTAATTATTATTGGAATTATGTATTGGTTCTTTGGAACAGAACTTGGTTTCACAATCAGATCAACAGGCGGCAATGAGAATATGTCAAGGGCACAGGGTATAAGTACGGCGAGCGCAAAGGTTATTGCACTTGTGCTTTCCAATGGTCTTGTAGGTCTTGCAGGTGGCTTCTGGTCACAGTATCAGGGTAATTTCGATGTCAATATGGGACGAGGTGCTATCGTTATAGGTCTTGCTTCTGTCATAATTGGTGAAGTTCTTGGTGAAGCAATCCTTGGCAAACATCTTAATTTCTGTGGAAGACTTGCATTTGTAGCACTTGGCAGTATTATTTATTATATGGTAATACAGTTTGTACTCTGGCTTGGACTTCCTACAATAGATATGAAGCTCTTCTCAGCTATCGTTGTTGCAATATTCCTTGCAGTACCATATCTGAAAGCCAAATCTAAAAATTCCTACCGCAGGGCAGCAAGAAATACCAATGCGTAGGTTGTGTTTTTCAAAGAAAGGACAATTGCAATTATGTTAGAGATAAATAATGTATATAAAACTTTTAATCTTGGTACGATCAATGAGAAAAAAGCTTTGAATGGAGTTAATCTTAAACTTGATGAAGGTGATTTTGTAACTGTCATCGGTGGCAATGGTGCAGGTAAATCAACTGTTCTTAATGCTATTGCAGGAGTATGGCCAATTGATAAGGGAAGTATTCTGATAGATGGCAAAGATGTAACAGGACTTCCGGAACATAAAAGAGCATCTTTCCTTGGACGAGTTTTTCAGGACCCTATGAATGGAACTGTTGCTACGATGGAAATTCAGGAAAATCTTGCAATGGCAGCAAGAAGAGGACAGTTTCGAGGTCTTAAGTGGGGAATTACCCACAAGGAAAAAGTTAAGTATCGTGAGATGCTTGAGAAACTTGATCTTGGACTTGAGGACAGAATGACTTCCAAAGTAGGTCTTTTATCAGGTGGTCAGCGTCAGGCACTTACACTTCTTATGGCAACACTTAAGAAGCCAAAGGTTCTTCTCCTTGATGAACATACGGCTGCCCTCGATCCTAAGACTGCAGCAAAAGTTCTCGCACTGTCTGATAAGGTAATTGCTGAAAATAATCTTACAGCACTTATGGTTACACATAATATGCGTGATGCTATAGTACATGGCAATAGAATCATTATGATGAATGAGGGACAGGTTATTCTTGACATAAAAGGTGAGGAGAAAAAGAGACTTACAGTTGAAGATTTACTTCAGAAATTTGAAGAAGTAAGTGGTGAAGAGTTTGTAAGCGATAAAGCCTTATTGAGTAAGTAATGCGTTAAGTATTAGTAACTATTTGAATATTTATATGTATAAAATAAAAATATCTGAAAACATATCTATATAAAATGTTTTCAGATATTTTTGTTTTTATCAGTTAATTCTATTCTGATGATGTTTAACTTTCTCTTTATACATTTCTTCATCGGCAACTTTGATAAATTGATCAAGAGAAAAGTCCTTTGAAGGAATACCTGTTACAATACCGAAACTTGAGCTTACTGTATATGGTTTGTCAGATGTTGCATTGAAGTCATCAAGGTATTTCTGGAAAGTGCTGCGCATCTTATCAATGTCATAATCTTTGTCAAGAATACCTGCCATAACAAACTCATCACCACCAAATCTCGCACATGCACCGGAAGACGGAGTGCTGAAATTAAGTGCCTTTCCAACAGTTGATATAGCGATATCACCATCAGCGTGGCCATATGTATCATTGATATGCTTAAGTCCGTTAAGATCGGCAGATACAACCAGTAGTTTATTTCCATCTTCTAGACACTTCTGATATAGAGGAGTGATTTTCTGGTAGAATCCACGTCTGTTCAGAAGACCGGTCATAGGGTCATGCACGTATTTATTCTCAAGTGTAGATATGATATTCTGCTGTATACGATGAGTTTTTGTCGTTTCAAGGGCATTACTTATATTCATAAGGAATTGATATAAGTGATCCATTTTTACTGTATTGATATCGTATACAAGTGCTACATAACCTATTGTCTGATTAAGAAAGTGGAGAGGAAGAAACATGATGTTGTCTTCTTCTTCAAGTATTCTTCCAAGGTTTGGAAGAAGTGAAGCTGTTTCAAAATCAGTGATACCTTCCCATATGTTGTCACGCTGTGACAGCATAACATCCATATGATTGGAATAGCCATTGCGTTTAAATGAACTGGATTCAATTATATCAAGAAGTTCTTCATCTTCGCTGAGGAAGTTGTCAACTATGCATAACCAGAAACGTCTGCTGCAGAAATTCTGTGAATACTGCATAAGTTTTTCAAATACACCCTGAAATGAATCACTATCTGTAAGATCGGCAGTCATTGAGATCTGTGTTTTACAGAAGTGAACAAGCTCATCATAACGGTCATACATTACATGTGAGAGGACTTTTGAATGTACATTGTCCTGAACAGGACATCCACATGTTGCATCTGGTATAAACACAGATTTTATCCAGTTTTCTTTTTGGTATTCTTCGCCATTGAATACAGCAGATAATATATCATATGCCTTAATAACAGCACCCTCATAATCATGCTGTATAGTAGGAATTGGTGGAATGTGTCCAATTGCTTCAATAAGTCCATCAAATCCTGTGATAGCAACATCTTCAGGAATATTGTATCCTGCTTCCGTAAGGTGATTGTATGCTGCGATTGCCATTGAATCATTGGCACAGACAATGGCTTCCGGAAATGGGAGATTAGATTCCATCATTGTATCAAGTACTTTAAATGTAGGCTCAGCATAAAAATCACCATATCCAATACGCTCTTCCTCCACAGGAATATTGTGTTCAGTCAATACTTTCCGATATATTTCTAAACGTTCTATTGAATCATTGTTGTATCGTTGTCCGGCAATAAAGTTAATACGTCTGTAACCATGATCTTCAATAAGATGGTTTATAAGATGTTCAAATGCAGGTTCAAATTTAAAATTTATATTTATACATCTGTCTATAGGATAATCTATAGAAACGATGGGGATATTATGATTAACTGCATTATCCACAATATCATTACGTATAGAATTACTTTGAATTGTGTTAGACAGCATAATTATTCCGTCGAGAAGTTCATAATTGATAAGATGAAAGATACTGCTTTCACCTAATTCGTGTTTTCCATTGGAGTCAGCATTATAAAGAGAGCTGAAAGCATTGAAAAAAAGCAACTTAAAATTATATCTGGCGGAGAATGAGGTCATTGCTTTATAAAACCGGTCATTGGAATTTTGTTCAATGTCAGCGGAACATACTGCAATTATTTTATAGTTGTGATCAAACAATGATAATCCTCCTTTATTAAATGGATCGTTAAAAACGTATAATTATTAATAGTATAATAAAAAATTATGCAGTCTGCAATACTTTTAAGTATAAAATAATCGAACATATGTACTTGAAATGACATTTAAAAAGTGTTATTCTGATGGTATGACGCAAGGGTCAAAATACCTTTTGACTCCAACATCATAATATGATATTGGTAAAATGATTGTTAAGAATAGGTTTAAAAAGAGAGGTTTATATGAGCAGACATAATGAAGCTGTTAAGTATATTAAGATCAGAAAGGCAGCAGAACACAATCTTAAGGGGATTGATATAGATATTCCACGTGATCAGTTTGTTGTTCTGACAGGTCTTAGTGGTTCAGGTAAATCATCATTGGCATTTGATACAATATATGCAGAAGGTCAGAGAAGATACATGGAATCTTTGTCATCATATGCCCGCCAGTTCCTCGGACTCATGGAAAAGCCCAATGTTGAGAGCATAGAAGGGCTTCCACCGGCTATATCGATCGACCAGAAATCAACCAATAGAAATCCCCGTTCTACGGTTGGTACTGTGACGGAAATATATGATTATTTCAGACTGCTTTATGCAAGGGTTGGTATACCACATTGTCCGAAATGCGGTAAGGAGATAAAAAGACAGACAGTAGATGAGATAGCCGATGAGATTATGTCTCTTGAAGAAGGAACAAGACTTCAGCTTCTTGCACCTGTTGTACGTGGGCGTAAGGGAGAGCACGTCAAGGTTCTTCAAAGCGCAAGAAAAAGTGGCTATGTAAGAGTTGTTATAGATGGTCACGTATATGAACTTTCTGAAGAGATTAAGCTTGAGAAAAATAAGAAGCATAATATCGAGATTATGATAGACAGACTTATAGTTAGAGATGGTATGAGAAATCGTCTGGTAGATTCCATAGAAAGTGCCGTTAAGCTGTCAGATGGTCTTCTTATAGTTGATATACCGGGCAAGGAGCAGATAAATTTCAGTCAGAGTTTTTCATGCGCAGACTGTGGTATAAGTATAGACGAGATAGAGCCACGTACATTTTCCTTCAACAATCCTTTTGGTGCATGTGATGTATGTCATGGTCTTGGCTTTAAGATGGAATTTTCAGAAGAACTTATGATTCCCGATCCATCGTTAAGTCTTGCGGAGGGCGCACTTGTAGTTATGGGATGGCAGTCCGTTCCCAATGAGACAAGTTATGCAAGATGCCTGCTTGATGCACTTGCAGAGGCATACAAATTTGATATAAATACTCCTTATAAGGATCTGCCGGAAGATATACGTCATATGATAATGCATGGTACTGATGGCAGGGTTGTCCAGGTCCGTTACCGTGGCCAGCGTGGTGTTGGTGTGTATGATGTGGCATTTGAAGGCGTTATAAAGAATGTAGAGAGAAGATACAGAGAGACGGGTTCTGAAACTTCTAAAAAAGAATATGAGGAATTTATGAGGATAACTCCATGTACAGGCTGTGGTGGAAAGAGACTTAAGCCGGCGGCACTTGCTGTTACAGTTGGCGATAAGAATATAGCAGAGATAACGGATTTATCAATTGAAGACCTTATAAAGTTTTTAGATGGTCTTGAACTTAATAAGATGCAGCTTAAGATTGGTAAGCTTATCCTTAAAGAGATAAAGGCGAGAGTTGGTTTCCTTTCGGAAGTGGGTCTTAATTATCTTTCGCTTTCAAGATTTACGGGAAGTCTTTCAGGTGGCGAGGCGCAGCGAATACGACTTGCGACACAGATCGGTTCCGGTCTTGTCGGAGTAGCATATATACTTGATGAGCCTAGTATTGGTCTTCACCAGCGTGACAATGATAAACTTCTTGGTGCACTTATGAAGCTTAAAGATCTTGGCAATACACTTATAGTTGTAGAACATGACGAAGATACGATGAGAGCCGCTGACTTTATAGTGGATATAGGCCCGGGAGCCGGTTCACATGGTGGTGAGGTAGTTGCAAAGGGTACAGCAGAGGAGATAATGAAATGCAGAAAGTCAATAACAGGTGATTATCTAAGTGGACGAAAGTTTATACCTGTTCCCGAAGTCAGAAAGACACCTACAGGCTGGATAACAGTCAAAGGAGCAAGAGAGAATAATCTTAAAAATATCGATGTTTCTTTCCCTCTTGGTGTCATGACATGTGTAACCGGTGTGTCAGGCTCTGGAAAAAGCTCACTTGTAAATGAGGTTCTTTATAAAAATCTGGCAAAAACACTTAACAGAGCAAGATGCATACCGGGAGACAGCGACGGAGTTATTGGTATGGAACAGCTTGATAAGGTTATCAATATAGATCAGTCCCCTATAGGAAGAACACCGAGATCTAATCCTGCGACATATACAGGCGTATTTGATATGATACGAGATCTTTTTGCGGCTACAAAAGATGCGAAACTTAAAGGGTATAAGAAGGGCAGATTCAGTTTCAATGTTAAAGGCGGAAGATGTGAGGCATGTCGTGGAGACGGTATAATCAAAATCGAGATGAATTTCCTGCCGGATGTGTATGTGCCTTGTGAAGTTTGTGAGGGTAAGAGATACAATAGAGAAACACTTGATGTCAAATACAAGGGTAAGAGCATATATGATGTGCTTGACATGACTGTTGAAGAAGCACTTAAATTTTTCGATGCAGTTCCTTCGATAAAAAGAAAGATGGAGACACTTAATGACGTTGGTCTTTCATATATTAAGCTTGGACAGCCATCTACAACTCTTTCAGGTGGAGAGGCACAGCGTATCAAGCTTGCGACAGAACTTAGCAAAAGAAGTACAGGAAAAACTATCTATGTGCTTGATGAGCCTACAACCGGACTTCATTTTGCTGATGTTCATAAGCTTGTAGAGATACTTCAGAGGCTGTCAGAAGGAGGCAATACAGTTGTAGTTATAGAGCATAACCTTGATGTTATAAAGACAGCGGATTATATTATAGATATGGGACCTGAAGGTGGTGCCAATGGTGGAACACTTCTTACAAGCGGCACACCGGAAGAAGTAGCAGAAGTAAAAGAATCATACACAGGATATTATGTAAAGAAGTGTCTGGAAGCTGCACATAAATAACTTTGGAGGAAAGATGAAAAAGAACAATACATTCTATGCCATGCTTTCACGTATGAAGTATATCGAAAGATGGGCACTTATGAGAAATTCAAGCAAAGAGAACATAAGTGAACATTCGCTTGAAGTGGCTATACTTGCACATGCGCTTGCAATAATAGGAAATATAAGACTTGGAAAGTCTTACAATCCGGAATATGTCGCAATGCTTGGTGTATATCATGACTGTACCGAGATAATTACCGGTGATATGCCTACGCCTGTAAAGTATGATAATGAAGACATGAAAGAAGCATATAAGAGGATTGAAGCAAATGCAGCAAATGAACTTTTAGATATGCTGCCCGATGATCTGCGTGAGGCATATAAGCCATATTTTACTGAGAATACGGATGAAGATATTAAACGGTTAGTAAAAGCAGCGGATAAGCTTTCGGCACTTATTAAGTGTATCGAGGAAGAAAAGATGGGCAACAGGGAATTTGTGCTTGCAAAAAAGACAACTATGGATTCTATAATTTCCATGCATTGTGAAGAGGCCGATATATTCTGCGATGAATTTCTTGGTGAATATGAAAAAACACTTGATGAATTATAAACTATCCCCAGGGAGTCAAAGTGTATTTTGGTACTAACTGATGTAAAACGGATATCAATAAACTAAATTTTAAATGGTTTACTGATATCCGTTTTTGGCTTGCGGCATACCTTTGGATATGCTATTCTACACAATGTAATATTATTATTGCTTTTGGCATGTAAGTATGTAAGTGCTGTCAGGTTATATGCCGATATATAACAGTTTGAGGAGGAAGAATGCTGATATATGGATGAAGAATTTGAAATTTATGCAGGATTTGCAGAAGTTTATGATGAATTTATGGATAATATTCCATATGATGAATGGCATTCATATCTACATGGGCTTCTTACAGAATACGGAGTTACATCAGGAATAGTAGTCGATCTTGCATGTGGAACCGGAAGCATGACATACCGCCTTGCAGATGATGGCTATGATATGATAGGCATAGACCTGTCCGGTGATATGCTTGATATTGCAAGAGAAAAATGTTCGTCAGATACGCTTCTTTTGCAGCAGGATATGAGAGAACTTGATTTATATGGAACAGCAGCGGCAATGGTATGTGTATGCGATGGAATGAACTATATTCTTAAGAAAGATGAACTGAAAAAAGTATTTGAGAATGTACGTACATTTCTTGACTACGATGGAATATTTATATTCGATATGAAAACAGAACATTTTTATAAAGACATACTTGGTGAGAAAACTATAACAGACAACAGGGAAAATGCTAGTTTTATATGGGACAATGTGTATCACAGAGATACTCATATCAATGAATATCTTCTTACGATATATAGTCTTGCGGATGATGAAAATGATCTGTTTGCAAGATATGATGAGATGCATTATCAGAAGGCATACAGCATTGAAGAGGTAACTCTGCTTCTTAAGGAAGCCGGATTAAAGTTACTAAAAGTATACAATGCATTTTCAAAAGAAGAACCGGATGCTCATAGTGAAAGAGTTTATTTTATAGCAAAACGTGAGCATCCATAAAATATAAATAATAGAAATGGAGATAGTGTGAAAAATCCATATGCGAAAGATTTTTCACACACGAGATTTGTGTCTGCGCGCACTTGACACAAACTCGTTATGCGCAAAAAATGTGCGCAGAAATGAGGATTAAAAATGGATAGAGATTATATAGTAAGGGCAACAGCAGCCAATCACCAGCTTAGAGCATTTGCGATAAGCAGCAGAAATATTGTTGAAAAAGCAAGAGCGATACACAACACAAGCCCGGTTGCAACAGCAGCACTTGGAAGACTTCTTACAGCAGCCAGCATGATGGGAAGTATGATGAAAGGTGAAAAAGATGTAATCACACTTCAGGTTGAATGTGGCGGACCTATAGGTGGAATCACTGTTACAGCCGATTCTTCAGCCAATGTAAAGGGATATGTCAACAATCCGAATGTAATTCTTCCACCAAATGCACAGGGTAAGCTTGATGTGTCAGGGGCACTTGGTCCGGGATTCCTCAATGTAATAAAAGATATAGGAATGAGAGAGCCATATAATGGACAGACACATCTTGTTTCAGGTGAGATTGCCGAGGATTTGACATATTATTATGCTACATCTGAACAAACACCTTCTTCAGTAGGTCTTGGCGTTCTTATGGACAAAGAGAATTTTGTAAGACAGGCAGGAGGATTTATTATACAGGTTATGCCGGATACTGATGATGAGGTGATAGACAAGCTGGAAGCAAAATTAAATGAGGTTAAATCTGTAACAGATATGCTTGAAAAAGGTATGACACCGGAAGATATTCTTGAGTATATACTTGGAGATATGGAGCTTGAAATCCTTGAAACAATACCGACAGAATACAAATGTAACTGCTCAAGGGAAAGAGTGTCCAGAGCTATTGCAAGTATAGGAAAGAAAGATTTACAGGAAATGATAGACGAAGGAAAGCCTATAGAGGTAAACTGCCAGTTCTGCGGATCTCATTATAGATTTGATACAGCCCAGCTTAAGGAACTGATGTGATAGAAAATGAGCATTAATATGTTTCTGTTTTTAGACGCAGATACATGTTGATGTGCAGTTAGAGACAGAATGGAGAAGTATATGGCAAAAAGGGGTAAAGTATTATCAACTATTGTTATAGTATTTATTGCAGCATTATTGTGTGGATCATTTTTATCAGGCAATAAAAATGCAGAAGCGACATTGATAGGTATAGTTAAGGTAAGCGGTCATTTGAATGTGCGTACAGGACCCGGTTCTGATTACAGCATTTTGCAGGATGATGGAAAAAATGTGCAGTTGTCCAACAATCAGAAAGTAACTATTTTGAAAAAGGGAGATAAATGGCACAATGTTAAGTTTACCTACAATAAAAAAACGCTTAAAGGTTATGTGTACAGTTCATATATAACAATACAGGATACAACTCCTGCGCCAACAGCGACACCGAAAGCAACAACTGTGCCAAAGGCAACAGTAAAGCCGAAAGCAACAGCTACGCCTAAGGCAACAGCAAAACCAACGACTGCACCAAAGGCAACAACAAAGCCTTTGACAGCCGCCGAATTTAAGAAGAAACTTCAAAAGGAAGGATTTGCCAATGATTATATAACGCCTCTTTTAAAATTGCATGAACAATATCCATATTGGGAATTTAAGGCGTTCAATACAGGTCTTAAATGGGATACGGTTATAAGCAACGAATCTAAAGTAGGCGTTAACCTTCTTAGTATAAATAAATCATATGACTGGAAATCAACTGCATCAGGTGCATATGACTGGAAATCAGATAAATATATTCCATATGATGGAAGTACATGGGTGACAGCATCTGAAAAAGCTGTAAAATATTATATGGACCCACGAAATTTCCTTGATTCAAGGGGAATATTCCAGTTTGAGAGCTTATCATATCAGAGTGGTGAGCAGACACAGGCAGGTGTAGAAAATGTACTGTCAAATACACCGATGTACAAAACAAATTTTACATATAAGAATAGTTCCAATAAAAATACAAGCATTAAATATTCAAAAGCATTTATGGATGCTGCAAAGAAATCATCAGTAAGTCCGTATCATCTTGCCTCCAGAGTTAAGCAGGAGGTCGTGGTTAATGCAACAAAGATGAGTAATTCCGTATCCGGCACAGTGGCAGGATATAAGGGAATATACAATTTCTACAATATTGGAGCCAACAACAGCACAGTGGCAGGTGGTGCTATTGCCAATGGTCTTAAGTGGGCAAGTACGGGCACAACGTATGAACGTCCATGGAACAACAGGTATAAATCCATACTTGGTGGCGCACAGTACATAGGAAAGAATTACATAAATGTAGGTCAGAACACATTGTATCTTGAAAAATTCAATGTGACTTCCAAAAATACATATGAACATCAGTATATGGGCAATGTAGAAGCTCCAAACAGTGAAGCATCTAAGACCGTTACGGCTTATGGAACTATTGATAAAAATATGCCCATTACATTTTCAATACCCGTTTACAAAGACATGCCTGCCCAGGCATGTGAAGTACCAACGGGCGGCAAAAATCCGAACAATTATTTAAAAACATTATATATAAAGGATCATGCATTCAGCAGTAAATTTGTGCTAGGTGACAATGGAAGCAAAACGTATAAAGTAACAGTTGCAAATGACGTTACAAGCATAAAGATATGTGCAACAAAGGTAAGTAAGTACTCAACATTGTCGGGAACAGGCAATAAAACACTTACAGCGGGAACAAACACATTTTATGTAAAGGTAAAATCTGAAAGTGGCAACACCAGAAAGTATAAAATTGTTGTTACAAGAAAAGCTGCATAGGATTGTATGGGCAAAAGTGGAGTATTGCCATATGAAAAATATCGGGCAGAAATGGAGATTGGTTTGGACAGGAAGATCAGTAAGGTTATATATATATTATCTGCTGTGGTTCTGTTAATTGCTGCAGGGGGTATGTGGAGAACAGAACATGCTATGGCAGCGAGTGCGTCGATTGGTGTCACAACAGAGAGTAACAAAGTTGCTAAAGGTGACAATGTATATGTTATAATAACAGTGCGATCGACAGATCTTATAGGTGGCTTCAAAGGAAGCTTCACATACGACAGCAGTGTACTTAAATATATAACCGGCGGAAGTGTCATGAGTGGGAATGATGACGAATTTTATCTTACCGATACTGACCGGGATACAGGTGTTAAAAAAATCAAGTATGTTGTTAAATTTAAGGCAAGACAAAAAGGATCAGTATCGATACATCTTAAGAAGCCATATTCTGTTTATTCTTCTGATGATTCGTCGGAGATGTCTGTAGCATTTAATTCTTTGAATATAATGGTTGTTGACAAAAAGGAGTTAAAAGAAGAGAATGCAAAAAAAGCAGAAGAGGAACAAAAAATTGTCGATAAAAATGAGCAGAGCGATAACGAACAGAATGATAAGGATAAATCAAAAGATCCGTCCGGGTCGGATAAATCATCAGACAATATTACACAGGACAATAAAGATGACGTGAATAACAGTGATATTAACTCATCTATATCAGATACATCTGACACAGATACAGGTACATCTGATATGAGTACACCTGATACAAATGTGTCCGGTACAGATAAAAGACAGACATCCGACACAATGAAATATATTGTAATAAGTGGTATAATAATTCTGGCAGTACTTATAATCATATTTACATGCATTATATCTCATACTTATAGAAAATATGATGAAGAGTTTTATGATGAGGATGAAGATGATATCGATGACCTTCCCAGTGGTAACAGTTGGAAGAGATAGCATGTACTGCATATAACTTGAAATGGAGGTTAAAAACCTATGCATAAGCGTTATACAGCAAGTGCCCTGAAAGCTATAGAAAATGCTGAAAGAGCAGCAAAATCAATGGGGCACAATTATGTAGGAACAGAGCATCTTCTCATGGGTCTTATAAAGACCAAAGGAGTTGCGGCAGAGGTTCTTAAAGAGAATGGGGTAGAGGAAGAAAAGATAAAAGCTCTTATAGAAGACATGATATCTACAGGTGGTAACGTTATGGTCAGTGACAAGGCTGAACTTACACCGCGTGCAGAAAAAATCATAGAGAATAGTGTGGGTGAGGCTGAGCGTCTTGGAGCATCACAGGCAGGAACAGAACATATACTTCTTGCGCTTCTTAAAGAAACAGACTGTATTGCTGTAAGACTTCTTGGAACAAAAGGAATAAATACACAGAAATTATATATAGATGTGCTTACTGCAACAGGACAGGACCCAAATAGTGCCAAAAATGAGTACATGATGCAGAGAGGTCGCAATAAGAGTAAGTCTGCAACACCTGTGCTTGACCAGTATAGTCGTGATCTTACAAGATATGCAAGGGAAGGGAAGCTTGACCCTGTGATTGGCAGAGACAAAGAAATACGCCGTCTTGTGGAAATCCTTAGCAGAAGGACAAAGAACAATCCATGCCTTGTAGGTGAACCGGGAGTAGGTAAGACTGCTGTAGTTGAAGGCCTTGCAGAGAAGATAGTAGCAGGTGATATACCGGACAATATTCAGGACAAAAGAGTTCTTACACTTGATCTGTCAGGTATGGTTGCAGGCTCAAAGTACAGGGGCGAATTTGAAGAAAGAATAAAGCGTGCACTCAGAGAAGTAACTCAGTCAGGCAATATACTTCTTTTTATAGATGAGATTCATACGATCATAGGTGCCGGCGGTGCAGAAGGTGCAATAGATGCAGCCAATATTCTCAAACCCTCACTTGCAAGGGGTGAGATACAGCTTATCGGTGCCACAACAAGAGAAGAATACAGGAAATACATCGAAAAAGATGCTGCACTTGAAAGACGTTTTCAACCTGTAGAAGTAAGTGAGCCTGATACAGAGGAAACACTTGCTATATTAAAAGGGCTCAAAGAAAGATATGAGTCACATCATCATGTCACTATAACTGAAGCTGCATTAGTTAGTGCAGTTAAGCTGTCAGAACGTTATGTAAATGACAGATTTCTTCCTGACAAAGCGATAGATGTGATAGACGAAGCAGCGGCAAGAGCAGGTCTTAAGAGATTTATATCAACTCCTGAACTTAGAGAACTTGAAGAAAATCTTATTGTATGGGAAAAGGACAAAGAGGAAGCAATCCGAACTGAAAATTATACGCTTGCAGGCGAAATAAAGAGAAAACAGGAAGAAACCTCGGAGAGAATAAAGACACTTCGTAAGCAGATGGAAAGCAGACGAAATGAAAATGATATAGTTGTTACTGATAATGATGTGGCAGCAGTTATTGCTGACTGGACAAAGATTCCTGTTCAGAAGCTTCAGGAAGAAGAAACAGAACGTCTTAAGAAGCTTGAAGAAGTTCTTCATAAGAGAGTTATAGGTCAGAATGAAGCTGTTGAAGCTGTTTCAAAGGCTGTCAGAAGGGGAAGGGTAGGGCTAAAAGATCCTAACAGACCTATCGGTTCATTTTTATTCCTTGGACCAACAGGTGTTGGAAAGACCGAACTTTCCAAAGCTCTTGCTGAGGCTGTATTTGGCAAGGAAAATGAGATAATAAGAGTAGACATGTCGGAATACATGGAAAAGCACAGTGTCTCAAAAATGATCGGATCACCTCCGGGATATGTCGGATATGAGGACGGCGGCCAGCTTAGCGAGAAAGTAAGAAGAAGACCATATTCGGTAATTCTTTTTGATGAGATTGAAAAAGCACATCCCGATGTATTCAATATACTTCTTCAGATACTTGAAGATGGTCATGTGACGGATGCACAGGGCAGAAAAGTCAGCTTTAAGAATACGATCATCATTATGACTTCCAATGCGGGTGCACAGCGAATAGTATCTCCAAAGCATCTTGGATTTGGCAATGATGAGAGTGAAGAAGCCGATTACAAGAAGATGAAAGAAAGCGTTATGGAAGAGGTCAAAAGAATATTTAAGCCTGAATTTATCAACAGAATAGATGAAGTGCTTGTATTCCATATGCTTACAGAAGAAAATATACGTGAGATAGTTAAGATAATGCTTAACTCACTTAATAAGAGAACAAAAGCGCAGATGAACATCGAACTTGATGTAACAGATGATGCGGTTGCTTATCTTGCAAGGAACGGATTTGACAAAAATTATGGTGCAAGACCTATAAGAAGAGCAATTCAGACAAAGATAGAGGATGAGCTTGCAGATAAAGTCCTTGATGGAACTATTGCAGCAGGAGATACAGTTCATATTGACTGCAAGGATGATAAAATCGTATTTGATTCTGTAAAATAGTAATAAAACTGTTACAAAATGTTTATAACAGTTCAGCCTATCATTTCTTCAATTCATAAACCTGCCAGCTACGCTGTCAGTCGCTGCTATGCAGCTTCTGTTTATTTCATTTCAGAAATGAAAGGCTATTCCTCCATAAAGCTTTAAACAATAATATTATGAACAAGCTCAAATATATATTGTTTATAGCTTTATGTATGAACTGTTACAAAATGTTTATAAAAAACAATCTTTTTTTGTGGTAAGTTTTGTGAAAATATGATAAAGTATTAGTGTATAGAGGTGAGATTAACATTAGCTGTCAGGCTGTGTGTCAATACGTAAATCATAAAGATTAAAAATAAATCAACATAGGAGGAAAAATCATGGCTGTAGTAAAGGAATTAATTCGTAAGGAGAGTGACGGTACATTAAGTTTTGGTAACTTTGAACTGGATTCAAAGCAGAAATTATCTGATTTTGAATATGAAGGGGATTTATACAAGGTTAAGACATTCAAGGAGATTACAAAGCTTGAAAAGAATGGTCTTTTTGTATATGAGTCAGTACCAGGAACAGCAGTTACAGGCATGAAAGCAACTGATGATGCGATAGAATTTGCTGTAGAAGGATGGGAGGACGTTTCTATTACTCTTGAACTTGAACCGGACGCAGAGTATACAGTATTTGTAGATGATACAAATGTTGGCAAGATGAAGACTAATCTTGCCGGTAAGCTCGTACTCAGTGTGGAGATTAATCCCGGTCAGGTATCAAAGATTAAGGTAAATAAGCTCTAATATGGCAAAATCAAAGAAAACGACATTTTTCTGTAAAGAATGTGGATATGAATCTCCAAAGTGGCTTGGTCAGTGTCCGGGCTGTCATCAGTGGGATGTCTTTGTAGAGGCACCGATTGCAGCGTCAGTTCCGGGCGTTGGAAAAGCAGTGGCAGCTAAAAGTAAGAATCATGTGCCTTCAAAGCTTTCCGAAGTCAGGTCAGATGAAGAAGAACGTATTATGACAGGTATCGGGGAACTTGACCGTGTACTTGGCGGCGGTATCGTAGCAGGTTCTCTTGTTCTGGTTGGAGGTGATCCGGGAATCGGTAAATCTACACTCCTTTTGCAGATGTGCAGGCTTTTGGCTGATGCCGGCAAAAAAGTTGTGTATGTATCGGGAGAAGAATCGCTCAGACAGATAAAGATGCGTGCAGAGCGTCTTGGAGAATTTAAAAAGGATCTGCTTATATTATGCGAGACAGATCTTGACATTGTATCAGACGCAATTGAGGCAGAGAAGCCGGACGTTGTCATAATAGATTCAATACAGACGATGTATCGTGAGGAGGTTGAATCTGCACCCGGCAGTGTAGGACAGGTCAGGGAGGCTACAAGCATACTTATGCGTATGGCAAAAAGCCTTCCGGTTTCTATTTTTATAGTTGGGCATGTTACAAAAGAAGGTGTTGTGGCAGGACCGAGAGTTTTAGAACATATGGTTGATACGGTTCTATATTTTGAAGGTGATGGTGGTGCTTCGTACAGATTTTTGCGTGGAGTAAAAAACAGATTTGGATCTACGGATGAGATCGGTGTTTTTGAGATGCGTGGTGATGGTCTTAGAGAGGTACTTAATCCTTCGGAATATATGCTTCAGGGCAAACCGGAGAATGAACCGGGCTCGGTGGTTGCATGTTCAATAGAAGGGACAAGACCTATTCTTGTTGAAGTTCAGGCACTTGTATGCCAGACAAATTTTAATCTTCCACGAAGAACATCAGCAGGAACTGATTACAACAGAGTCAATCTCCTTATGGCAGTTATTGAAAAGCGTCTTGGAATACGTATGGGTGACTGTGACGCTTATATCAATGTAGCGGGTGGTATGCGTATAAATGAGCCTGCGCTGGATCTTGGTATAGTTGCAGCGTTATTGTCAAGTTATAAGAATCAGGCACTTGACAGCCGTACTATCTGTTTTGGAGAGGTAGGACTTGTAGGAGAGATAAGGGCTGTAAATTTTGCAGAGCAGAGGGTTATGGAGGCAGCAAAACTTGGATTTAGAAGGTGTATTATGCCAAAAGTAAATGCCAAAACTTTGCAGATAGATAAAAGTGTACTTAACGGTATGGAGATAGTTGGAATAAAGAGTGTGTATGAATTGCTGGAGGTGATGTAATGGGATTGGAGGAGACAGAAAAATCTACAGAAGTTGTTCTGGAACGTATGGAGAATACGCTTAATAATCTTGAGCAGATGTCATTTGATTCAATCAACATTACAGATTGCCTTGTTACATTGCTTAACAATGCCAGGGAACTGGCAAGAGTGATGAATGTTGGTGATCCAAACCAAAGAGATGATGCTTTTGAGGAAATAAGCAGAATCCTTGACAAACTTCTTGATACAGCTTTTATTGTAAACAATGTTTCACATGAGCTGGAAAAAGAAACAGTATACCAAAGAGAATCCGTTGAAAGTATAAGACAGATAGTGGATTTTCTATATTTGATGAATGAATAGAATGTGTTTGGTGACTGTAAAGATGTCAGGGTCAAAATACCTTTTGACCCTGACATCTTTATATAAGCATACAAAAACCGATAAGCTTGGAATAAGTTTTGATTGTGCAAAATTATTTCAAATTTACCGGTTTTTTTTAATAAAAGTTAGTTTTCGTTTCTTGGTTTCTTTGGTGGGCGTGGTCCCATATACTGATAAAAGTAAGTTTTCATCATGCCATTGTAGATTTTGCGGTTTTTATCAGCTTTTTTGCCGATATATCTCTCAGCATCTTCATATGCAGTGATCAGATACATTGACCAACTGTCAAGATTTCTGTAAGCAGTACCTATATCTTTGTAAAGTGCCGGCATTTCATCAGTGCTGTCAAGTCGCTGTCCATATGGTGGATTGGTTATGATGAAACCATATTTCTTACGGTGGCTTAATTCCTGAAGAGGTCTTTGCTGAAAATGTATAAGGTGATCTACTTCTGCATTGCGGGCATTTTCCATAGCTGCCTTTACGGCGTCGGGATTTATATCATATCCCTGAATATCCATACTGACATCCCGTATTATCATATCTTCTGCTTCATCAATGGCATCATACCATTGATTTTTAGGGATAAGATGAGTCCATTTTTCAGATATAAATGAGCGGTTCATACCTGGCGCGATATTGGCACCGATCATGGCAGCCTCAATAGGAAATGTACCGCTTCCACAGAAAGGATCTACAAGTATTCTGTCCTTATTCCATGGTGTTAGCATTATAAGAGCTGCCGCAAGCGTTTCAGTAATAGGGGCTTTAACCGTAGCAAGCCTGTAGCCACGCTTATGAAGAGAATCGCCCGAAGTATCTAGTCCGACAACAACTTCATCCTTCATTATAGTTACACGTATCGGAAAACTTTCTCCATCTTCCTGAAACCAGCTTATATTGTATTTACTTTTAAGCCTTTCAACCATAGCCTTTTTCATAATTGACTGTATGTCAGACGGACTAAAAAGCCTGCTCTTGATTGATGTTGCTTTAGCAACCCAGAATTTTCCATTTTCAGGAATATACTGTTCCCATGGGAGTGCCTTTGTTCCTTCAAAAAGTTCATCAAATGTAGTAGCTTTAAAACTGCCAATCTTTAGAAGTATACGTTCGGTAGTTCTAAGAAATATATTGGCACGACAGATAGCATCGCTGTCACCTGTAAAAGTTACTTTTCCATCTTCAACTTTAACAATCTCATATCCTAATCTTATGATTTCTTTTTTTAGTACAGCCTCAAGTCCAAAATGACAAGGGGCGATAAATTCGTATTTACCCAAAATAGTCCTCCGTTCAAATTCACTGTGTTATTGAAAATTAACATACCACAGATTTTAAGTTTGTGCTGCTGTTTTCTTATTATAAATAAATTTTTATGATTAGGCAATATTATGATGCAAGGGGCAAAAGCAGCTAGTAGCAGATTTGCTTGCAAATATGCGGGATTGGAGGTGTTTGTAGGATTGCGAAAATTGCGTAGCAATGAAGCAATACGTGGCATCATTTGGGGTCAAAAACATTTAGATATTTGGTTCGTTTTCATCAACATTGACAAATTTATATAAGCTAATATAATGGATTAGAGTGTCAGAATGGCGGTTTATGCCGGTTTTGACTATACTTTAAATAAAGCAACTTTGATAAATGTAGTAAATTATGGAGGTTTAAGATGAAAAATTTAGGTGTTTATATTAAAGAATACCGTAAAGAATGTGTTCTTGGACCATTGTTTAAGCTGCTTGAGGCATGTTTTGATCTGATAGTGCCAATGGTTATGGCAAGTATTATAGACAATGGTATTGCCGGAAGTGACAGGGGCTATGTATTCAGATTCGGCGGAGTTCTTGTTCTTCTTGCGATGGTAGGTCTTACATGTTCAATCACAGCACAGTATTTTGCAGCTAAAGCAGCAGTCGGATTTGCAGCCAATGTCCGTCACGCACTTTTTGAACATATACAGTCATTGTCATTTACTGAGATGGATACAGTCGGAACATCAACTCTTATAACGAGGATGACAAGTGACATCAATCAGATGCAGTCGGGTGTCAATATGGCATTAAGACTATTCCTTCGTTCGCCATTTATCGTATTTGGCGCAGCTATCATGGCATTTACGATAGATGTAAAAGCTGCATTGATATTTGCTGTAGTTATACCGCTTCTTGCGATAGTAGTGTATGGAATAATGTTTATAAGTATGCCGCTTTACAAGAAGGTTCAGGCAGGCCTTGACAATGTACTGGGAAGAACAAGACAGAATCTTACAGGTGTACGAGTTATAAGAGCATTCAACAAAGAAGATAATGAAAAAGAAAACTTCAATTCAGAGAATGAAGAGCTTACACGACTTCAGATGGTTGTTGGACGTATATCAGCACTTACAAATCCTGTTACTTATATAATGATAAATATTGCACTTGTTGTACTTCTCTGGGTTGGTGGTGTAAGAATCAATATTGGAAGTCTTACTCAGGGACAGGTTATAGCTCTTATCAACTATATGTCACAGATACTTGTAGAGCTTATAAAGCTTGCCAATCTTATAGTACTTTCAACAAAAGCGATAGCATGTGCAGATCGTGTCAGCAGTGTATTTGATATGGAGTCATCGCTTGAAAATTATAATGGTGTGGGAAATACTGCATTAGACACAGCAACAGGTGAAGATGGCGCAGAATGTAATAATTCAGATTTCAGAGGTGTTTCAGTTCATTTTAACCATGTAAGCATGAAATATGCAGGTGCTTCAGAGGAGTCGCTTACAGATATTGATTTTGAGGCTGAACCGGGTGCTACGATTGGCGTAATTGGTGGTACAGGTTCAGGTAAATCCTCACTTGTAAATCTTATTCCACGTTTTTATGATGCTGCTTCAGGTGAGGTTCTTGTAGATGGCAGAGATGTACGAAAATACGATCTTACACAGCTTAGGGAAAAAATAGGAATAGTTCTTCAGAAAGCTGTACTTTTCCATGGAACTATACGTGAAAATATATGCTGGGGCAATAATGATGCAACAGATGAAGAGATTATGGAAGCGATTAAATCAGCGCAGGCTCTTGAAGTTGTCGAAGGCAAAGAGGGCGGGCTTGACTATGAGATAGAACAGGGAGGCCGTAACCTTTCAGGCGGTCAGAGACAGCGACTTACAATTGCAAGAGCACTTGTAAGAAAGTCTTCAGTGCTTATACTTGATGACAGCGCATCTGCTCTTGATTTTGCGACAGATGCAAGACTTAGAAAGTCACTCAAAGAACTTGATTATAACCCTACTGTATTTATAGTTTCTCAAAGAACATCATCTATCCAACATGCAGATATGATACTTGTTCTTGATGATGGTAAGCTTGTCGGCAAGGGTACTCATGAAGAGCTTATCAAAAACTGTGAAGTATACAATGAAATATATATGTCTCAGTTTAAAGGCGGCAGTAAGGAGGTAAGTGCATAATGGATAAGAAAAAATCACAGAAGGACACGATAAAATCTGTATTAAGCTATATAAAGAAGTATTATTTCTTTATTGCACTGTCACTTATATTTGCGGCAGTTACAGTAGTGCTTACATTATATCTGCCTATCCTTACAGGTGATGCTGTAGATATGATGCTTGGAAAAGGAAAAGTGGACTTTAAAGGACTGGCAAAGCTTGTAAAAATGATGGTGATCATTATAGCTGCTACAGGACTTGCACAGTGGATAATGAATGTATGCAACAATAAAATAACATATAACGTAGTAAGGGATATAAGAAGAGATGCATTTGAAAAGATAGAAATACTTCCACTCAAATATCTTGACGCACATGCTTCAGGTGATATAGTCAGCAGAGTTATTGCTGATGCAGACCAGTTTGCAGATGGTCTTCTTATGGGATTTACACAGGCATTTACAGGTATACTTACAATAGTCGGAACTCTTGTGTTCATGCTTAGAATAAATGTATGGATTACTCTTGTAGTTGTACTTGTAACACCACTTTCATTCTTTGTAGCAGGATTTATCGCCAAAAAGACATACAGTATGTTTCAGCTTCAGTCTGCGGCAAGAGGTGAACAGACTGCGCTTATAGATGAAATGATTGGAAACCAGAAGGTTGTACAGGCATACAGCCATGAAAATGAAACTCTGGAAAAATTCGATGAAATAAATGACAGACTTAAAAAATATTCATTAAGGGCAACATTCTTTTCATCTACCACAAATCCAGCTACAAGATTTGTCAATAACCTTGTATATGCAGGTGTAGGTGTTGTAGGTGCGATATTTGCCATAAGCGGATATCTTACAGTAGGACAGCTTTCATGTTTCTTAAGTTATGCCAATCAGTATACAAAACCATTCAATGAAATTTCGGGTGTTATCACAGAACTTCAGAATGCACTTGCATGTGCAGCAAGAGTTATAGAGCTTATAGAAGAGAAACCACAGATTCCTGATAGTGATGATGCTGTTGAACTTGAAAATGTGCGTGGAGAAGTTTCACTTAGTGATGTTGCATTTTCATATGTACCTGACAAAAAGCTTATAACAGATTTTAATCTCAACGTTAAACCGGGACAGAGAGTGGCTATAGTTGGTCCTACAGGCTGTGGAAAAACAACAGTAATTAATCTCCTTATGAGATTTTATGATGTTGACAAAGGAAGCATAAAAGTAGATGGAACAGATATAAGAAAGCTTACAAGAGAAAGTTTGTGTCATAATATCGGAATGGTGCTTCAGGAAACATGGCTCAAGGATGGCACAATATATGACAATATATCAATGGGCAGACCTGATGCAACAAGAGAAGAAGTTATAGAAGCAGCAAAAGCTTCTCATGCGCACAGCTTTATCAAACGTCTTCCAAATGGCTACGATACAGTAGTAAAAGAAGATGGAGAAAATCTTTCACAGGGTCAGAAACAGCTTCTCTGTATAGCAAGAGTTATGCTATGCAGACCGCCTATGCTTATACTTGATGAAGCAACCTCTTCTATAGATACACGTACAGAGATTAAGATACAGAATGCATTTGCAAAGCTTATGGAAGGACGTACCAGCTTTATAGTTGCACACAGACTTTCAACTATACAAAATGCGGATATAATTCTTGTAATGAAAGATGGCAACATAATCGAACAGGGCAATCATGAAAGCCTGCTCGCAGCAGACGGATTCTACGCAAACCTCTACAATAGCCAGTTTGCAATATAATGTAACAGTTCAAGCATTAAGCTGCAAAGCAGCGCCTGACAGCAAGTGCAACGTGCTGTCAGGTTTTATGAATGAAGGAAATGAAAGCTTGAACTGTTACATGGAAAAGAAAACATAGGAGTAATTTACGATGGATAAGAAAGTTTTAGTATTGGATCTGGATGGAACTCTTACCAATTCCAATAAAGAGATAACACCGGATACAAAAGATGCGATAATGAAGATACAGAAAAAAGGTCATAAGGTTGTACTTGCTTCAGGCAGACCAACACCGGGAGTTGAGCCGCTTGCAAAGGAACTTAAGCTTGATAAATTCGGTGGATATATTCTTTCATACAATGGCGGACAGATTAAAGACTGCAAGAAAGATGAAGTTGTATATGAACAGGCACTTCCGGCTGATGTAGTTCCAAAGCTGTTTAATATGGCAGATGAACTGAATATAGGACTTGCAACATACGACAGTGATGGAATTGTTGCCAATGATAACCGCAATAAATATGTAGAACTTGAGTCAAGAATAAATAATCTTCCTATTCAATATAGAAATAATGCAGCGGAATATATTGATTTTCCGGTTAATAAGTGTCTGGGAACAGTGGACCCTGAAATTGCACCTGAAAAAGAACAGGCGTATAAAGACAAATTTGGTGATGTTCTCAATATTACACGTTCAGAGCCTTTCTTTATAGAAATTACACCAAAGGGCGTAGACAAAGCAGCCTCTCTTGAAAGATTCTGTGAAATTACAGGAAATACAAGAGAAAATATGATTGCCTGCGGAGATGGTTTTAATGATATATCCATGATTAAATATGCAGGAATAGGTGTAGCTATGGCAAATGCGCAGGATGAAGTCAAGGCGGTAGCAGATTTCATAACAGCATCTAATAACGATGATGGAGTTGCGAAGGTTATAGAGAAATTTGTGATGTAATCGTAACAGTTCAGACATAAAATAAACAGAAGCTGCATAGCAGCGACTGACAGTGTAGCTGGCAGGTTTATGAATTGAAGAAATGATAGGCTGAACTGTTTACATGTAATCACTGAAACGAGAGATAGAAAAAATTAAAAGACTTATGGGGTGTTATTATAGATTATCTATTGTTATACAATAAAGGTGAAAATGATTCATCACAAATATGAAAGAAAGTTCACAAAATCTCTTTACATTTTATAAAATCTATGTATAATAATATTTGCTGGGTGAAAACAGCGAAACATAAAAGTGAAATAAGTTTAACACAACAAAAAGTAACCATTCTGAAAAGATGGAGACTCAGTAGAGATTTTAACAATAGAACATGTTGGAATAGTACAGCATAATTTAAGAAAGTTATTATATGGAGGTTTATAAGTTTGAAACAAATAAGTAGAGGTCACCCAAGAAATAAAGGGCATAACAAAT
>CAZFFA010000006.1:0-29331 GCA_964517955.1 uncultured Jutongia sp.
TTAGTCTATACCATCGGTTCTTTTATTACAAGTTTACCTCTGAACAGTAACAAAAATTATTACATTTGTTTAAAAAATATCATTTTCTATGGAAGGTTTGAAAGTTTAATGATATAATATGGTTGTCGGGTAAAAATACCCTTTAATTTTATGGATGTTTCACGTGAAACATCCATGATTTTTGCTTTTTAAGTAACAGTCCGGCAATAAAGCTATAAATAATGTATATTTGATCTTACTTATATATAGATTATTTATAGCTTTATGATGGAATAACCTTTTATTTCCGTAATGAAATAGACAAAAGCTGCATGGCAGCGACTGACAGGTTTATGAATGTAAGAAATGAATGACTGAACTGTTACCTTTTTAAAACTATTAGAATAATATGTTTTACATAAAAATGGAAAGAATGTTTCACGTGAAACATTTGAAAGGAAGAATGTATATGAGCAGAGTCATAGCTATTTCAAATCAGAAAGGTGGAGTTGGAAAGACAACGACATCAATTAATTTGTCTGCATGTTTAGCTGAAAAAGGTAAGAAAGTTTTAACGATAGATATGGACCCGCAGGGAAATACAACAAGCGGGCTGGGTATCGAAAAAGATACAGTTGAACATACAAGTTATAAATTATTATTGGGCGAAAGTACAATCGAAGAGACTATAACTCCATCTGTAATGGAGGGAGTATCGGTGATTCCATCTGAACGTGGACTTGCTGGTGCTGAAATTGAATTGATTGGAATAGACAAAAAAGAGTATATATTAAAAAATGCAGTTGATAAGATAAGAGATCAATATGATTTTATAATTATTGATTGTCCACCGTCATTGAATACATTGACAGTTAATGCTATGACTACAGCAGATACAGTTCTTGTTCCGATACAATGCGAATATTATGCATTGGAGGGATTAAGTGATCTAATGTATACAATTGAGCTTGTTAAAAGCAGACTGAATGAGAAACTGGAGATAGAAGGTATTGTATTTACAATGTTTGATGCAAGAACATGTCTTTCATTGCAGGTTGTAGAAAATGTTAAAGAAAACCTTGATCAGACAATATATAAAAGCATAATACCTAGAAATGTAAGATTGGCAGAAGCTCCAAGTCATGGAATGCCAATAAATATGTATGATTCAAAGTCAGCAGGTGCAGAAGGATACAGAGATTTGGCTGATGAAGTGATTGAAAGGAGAATGTAATATATGCCATCAAAAAGAGGATTGGGTAAGGGCATAGATGCACTTATACCCAATACAGAACATGCAAATAGAAAAAAAGAAACTAAAGAGGTTGTCAAAGAAGTTGTTAAAGAGGTAGTAAAGGAAGTAGTCAAAGAAGTTGATACTATTGATATAAATAAGATAGAACCCAATGGTCATCAGCCGAGAAAAAACTTTGATGAGGATTCTTTGAATGATCTTGCAGATTCAATTAAGCAGCATGGCATGATCGAACCATTAATAGTTAAAGAAAATAAAAATGGATTTTACAGTATAATTGCAGGTGAAAGAAGATGGAGAGCAGCAAGGATAGCTGGTATGAAAGAAATTCCTGTTATAGTAAAAGATTATAACAGTCAGCAGGTTATGGAAGTTGCTCTTATAGAAAACATACAGAGAGAAGATTTAAATCCTATTGAAGAAGCAGAGGCGTACCAAAAATTAATTGAAGAGTATCACCTTAAGCAGGATGAAGTTGCTGATAAAGTATCAAAAAGCAGAGTTGCAATAACTAATTCACTTCGTCTTTTGAAACTAGATGAGCGTGTACGACGTATGGTCATGGAAGAAAAAATCAAAAGTGGTCATGCCAGAGCTTTGCTTGCAATTGAAGATAATGATCTTCAATATGAAGTTGCAATGAAAATCTTTGATGAAAAGCTGAGTGTTAGAGAAACTGAGAAATTTGTCAAAAATTTGAACAAAAAGGATAATAAGAAACAAGCTGAAAAAGAACCGATTAGTCCACAGGAAGAAATGATATATAAGCAGTATGAAGAAAAAATGAAAACTCTCATGGGAACTAAGGTTAGTATAAATCGTAAAAATAGGGATAAGGGTAAGATTGAGATAGAATATTATTCTCAGGATGAATTAGAAAGAATTATGGAAATGATGAATAGAATACAATAAAAGAAAGGAAAAGAAAAATGCAATTATTTGATGAATTTGGTATAGACATAGGTTATGTAGTGATTGGAATGGCAGGAGTGATTGTATTACTTATGATACTTTTACTTGTAACAATGATAAAAGATCATAATACACGAAAAAAATACAAGAAGTTCATGGATGGAGAAAATGGAAAAAATCTTGAAAAAGCCATACTTGATAAGTTTTCTGTGATAGATGTTCTTGAATCAGAAGTCAGTACAATAAAAGGTGATATAGAAGCAATCAATGGTCAGCTTATTACTGCATATCAGAAAATTGGAATAGTAAAATATGATGCATTTAAGGAAATTGGTGGAAAACTTAGTTTTGTTCTTGTATTGCTTACAGCGGAGAACAATGGTTTTATATTAAATTCTATGCATAGTTCCAAAGAAGGTTGTTATACATATGCAAAAGAAGTTGTTAATGGTGAGGCTTTTGTAATATTATCAGAGGAAGAACAGCAGGCGCTTGATGAAGCAAAAGCAAATACAGGATTAAAAAAGTTAATGTAATAGAGAATAAAAAAGAGCTTCGTACTAATGATCAAATCGTTAGTGCGAAGCTTTTTTTATCAGTCAGATGTGATTGAGCCATATAATGATTTAAGTTCATCAGGAATCATATTGGCTTTTTCTTTTGTAAGGTGTGCCGGCAAATTACTTGTCATAGCTGTTCCACCGTTAAAGTCTTCGTGATAGTGTTTTACATCTTCGTTTATTGAAAACATTTTCTGGTCAAGAAATGATATGATATTGGCACATTCTTTTAATTCTTCACGTATCCCGTCAGGAGCTTTTCCATCAAATTTATAATAAATCTTATGCTCCAGACTTGCCCAGAAATCCATCGCTATTGTACGTATTTGTATTTCAACTTTGGTATCAATAACATCATTTGATAGGAAGATAGGTATTGTTACTATCATATGATAACTTGTATAGCCATTTGGCTTAGGATTTGCTATATAGTCTTTTACCTTTAATACTGTGACATCATTTTGCTTTGCAATTGCATCTGCAATACGATAGATGTCAGAAGTAAATGAGCAAATAATTCGTACACCGGCAACATCGTTGACATATCTTATAATATTTTCTACAGTAAGTTCTCTATTGTTCATCCTCATTTTGCGGGCAATACTGTCTGCTGATTTAATTCTTGATGAGATATGTTCAATAGGATTATACTGGTGTGCGAGTTTAAATTCGTTATTTAAAATTTCAATTTTGGTACATATTTCCTTAAGGACGGCATTATATAGCAATAATGCTCTGTTCCATTCTTCTTCTTCATCATAATAAAGCGGCGGCTGCATAATCTTACCCCCTTTAAAGTATTTTTCTTATTAGTTAAAGCCATATATTCTATTGAAGAAATGATAGCCCCAGATAATAATCTTTCGACCTGATTTACTTTTGAACTGTAAAGGTAAACCAAATTTTGTATGTGTAATTATATAATAGATCTTTTTGTTACTGTATTTCAAATATTGCCAGAGATCCTTACGTTTGGCAAGACTTTCAGAAGAACCTTCATTTACAAGAAGAGCAGAGCTGACAATCATCATCATTGAAAGATATTTAATCATATAATTACGAAGCTTACGATTTTTAATTTTAGTAAGATCATGAGAATCTATCATAAGTTTAGTAACTTTTATCTGTTGATCGATTCTTTTTGTCATAACAGCTTCATTTACAGACTGATCATCGCGTCCGATAAAATATCTGTATAAATTTACATTAAGATAATACATTTTCTTAACATATGGTAATGGAGTGAAAGCGTAAATATTGTCAACATAAAATGTATGCTCAGGTAATTTGAGCTTACATTCATGAAGAAGTTTAGTTTTATAAATGATAGAATGCATCAAAAGATTCTGGCTCATTCTGAAATGTTTGACATCACTCCATGTGATGAATTTATCGCGTGGAATTGCACCAAAATAATTGATTGCCTTTCTTTTATGTGCACTTGGCTTTTCATACACATAATTACAGATAAGCATATCAAGTGATATAGAATCGGTGACAATTTTACGAAGAAAGTCCAGTACTTTCAAAAGACTTTTTTTGTCAAACCAGTCATCACTATCAAGTACCTTGAAATATAAACCTTTTGCATTGGCAATTCCTGTATTAACAGCAGAACCATGACCGCCATTTTCTTTATGAATAGCACGTACTATATTAGGATATTTTTCTTCATATCTTTTTGCAATCTCAAGAGTATTGTCTGAAGAACCATCATCTACAATCAGAATCTCTACATCATCTCCTCCGGCAAGAACAGAATCAATAGCATGTTCCATATACTCATGTGAGTTATAACATGGTATTGTTACACTAAGTAGTTTCATACTAACCTCCAATATATGAATGTTCATATAATAAATTTGACTTGAATTTTATCATACACAACTATTATATTATGAAATCAAATCATATTAAAGGGGATTTTTATTAAAGTTTTATTACGGTATAACAAGTTCAGCTGTAAAACTTTAATAAGTTGCATAGCCGCTGCTTGTGAAAAAAGCCTGTAAAAAAGTATGATATTGATTGTGGAAAGAATACAATGGTGTTAAAATATATTTAAATACGGGATAAATTTAAAGAGAAAGAAGGAGATAATAATGGAAGCAGACCAGTTAGATTTAATGATTAAGATGGCACTCGCAGTAAGAAAGAGAGCTTATGCACCTTATTCTAAATTTCATGTAGGAGCATGTGTAGAAGTAAATGATGGAAGTTTATACTCCGGATGTAATGTAGAGATAGCAAGTTTTGGCGCAACAAGCTGTGCTGAAAGAACAGCAATATTTAAGGCAATCAGTGAAGGTAAAAAAAACTTCAAACGAATAGTAATTGTTGGTGGATTTGATAAAGTAAAGGAGTTTTGTACACCTTGTGGAATCTGTCTTCAGGTTATGATGGAATTTTGTGATCCGGAGAAGTTTCAGGTTATACTTGCAAAGTCTATAAATGAGTATAAAGTTATGACATTAAAAGAACTTCTGCCAGGTGGATTTGGTCCTTCAAATTTAGATAGCTACAATTAAACATAGGATGTGAGGGATTTATATGAGAATGTATGACATCATTGATAAAAAGAAAAAGGGACAGGAAATATCCGATGAAGAAATAGAATATATGATCAAAGGTTATGTTGATGGAAGTATTCCTGATTACCAGATGTCGGCGTTTCTTATGGCTGTTTATTATATGGGGTTAAATGACAGGGAACTTTTACAACTTACCAATTCTATGGCTGTATCGGGGGATATAATAGATCTTTCAGCAATAAATGGTATAAAAGTTGACAAGCATAGTACAGGTGGCGTAGGTGATAAAACTACTCTTGTTGTTGGTCCAATAGTTGCTGCCTGTGGCGGCAAAGTTGCAAAGATGAGTGGAAGAGGTCTTGGATTTACCGGAGGAACTATTGATAAACTGGAATCCATTCCGGGATATAAAATAGATATTCCGGAACAGAAATTTTATGACAATGTAAATTCTATTGGTGTATCAATAATTGGACAGTCCGCAGAAATTGCGCTGGCAGATAAAAAGATGTATGCACTAAGAGATGTAACGGCTACAGTTGACAGTATTCCATTGATAGCATCCTCAATAATGAGCAAAAAGCTTGCATCGGGAAGTGACAAAATAGTTCTGGATGTTACGGTTGGAAGTGGTGCATTCATGAAGTCTGTAGAGGATGCAGTGTCTCTTGCTCAAAAAATGGTATCAATTGGTGAAGGCGCAGGTAAGGAGACTATAGCATATCTTAGCAATATGGATGTACCACTTGGAATTGCTGTTGGGAATAACATTGAAGTTATAGAAGCAATTGATACATTGAAAGGTAACGGACCAGAGGATTTTAATGAAATATGTATTCAATTTGCAGCGGCAATGCTTAGTCTTGGTGGAAAAGGAAGCATCGGGGAGTGCAAAAAAAAGGTACAGAAAGCCATAGAAGATGGATCTGCATTAAACAAATTGGCTGATATGGTTGAAGCACAGTGTGGCAGTAAAGATTATATATATGATACAGAAAAGTTTGATAAAGCAGTACACTCTTATAAATGGATATCCGATAAAGATTGTTATATTGAGCATATGGATACAGAATGTTGTGGAAAAACATCTGTTATTCTTGGTGCCGGAAGAGAAGTTAAAGAGAGTGCAATCGACTATACGGCAGGTATAAAATTTTATAAAAAAACTGGTTCTTTTATAAAAAAAGGAGATATGATCGCAGAACTTTTTGCATCTGATGAGGACAAGCTAAGCAGTGCGCTTGAATATCTTAAAACCGGATATACATTTGGAAATAAACCGGGAAAAGAAATGAAAACTATATTGGCATATGTATCAAAATCAGAGGTCAAAATGTTTTAGATATGTATATAATCATTGTTTGTAAATATATCAAAAGATATATTGGCTGATGAGATATAACTGGCAGCAGAAGTATTTATACAGGAAATAGAGGATATTTCTGACTCTGTATCATATACACATAGAACAGAGTTGGGATAGTCTGGGGCTGATCTTATCAGGGTACTGCTGAGTGTAATAATTGAATATAATTTTGTTGATAATTCAAGATTATGTTGATGTAGCTCTGAAAAAGTCTTTGAATTGTTGATAGAATCAGATGGTAAACATTCTACCTGATCTATTGAGCTGTTGGCAGAAGTATAAAAATTCTTTTTTGATGCAATGGTAAACTCTGAATATGAATAATATGGATAAATAGTGTAGTCACAGTCTGAAGAAAGGTCAGTAAGTGTCAATGAAGCGATGGCAAATGATGTATCTTTTTTATAAGTAAAATAACAGTTATCTATATAAACAGGGGCGACCGGAATAATCTGGTCGTCCTTGTTTTGGCATAGGATAAAAGAAATATCAGACGTGAAATCTGATGAATGTTTATTGATATCACTGTTTACATATGCAATAATTTCTTTACTGCATTTTGGCTTTATTGAAGCTGTTATTGTGTCAAATTTTCCATCAATAACTTTAAATGGGGTGATGCAGATGCCTCCTATAGATATGTTTCCGGAAGAAAATGCTTTTACTTTTATATAATATAAGCCATCAGACAATGATAATGAGTCATCTGGCAACGTCTGGCTGTTATTGTCTGATGAGCTAATAAGCTGTTTTAGTTTGAATGAACTGTTGCCATGCAGTTCGGCTGGAATATAGCAGTTGTATCTGAATATTGGCTCTGAAAAAAGAACTGACGTAATCAATGGAAATAGTTCTATAGTAAAGTTGGATGTGTTTTGTACTAAATCAGTACTGTCCAAATTTATGGACATGTCAGAAAATGAAGAAGATGAAACTGATTTAGAAAGTTTTATATTAAAGCATACATTGTCGGTATGAATATCATTGAATGAGAATCTGAATTGTAATCGTTTATAGGATGATGCAGAATTGTTCATACTTTGACTTATTGAAAATATATAACTATTTTCTTTTTTTATCGAACAGGTTTTAACAGGTATATTTGAAGTGTTGTATTTTTTATTTATATAGGAAATTTCTTTGCTTTTATCAGAGATGTTAATATTGGTAAAAGAAGAAAAAGCGGATGCTGATTTAGTGTTTTTAATAATAATCCTGCCATTTTTATCGGTTGTAAATTCTGCTATGCTTTTGTCGCGGTCAATGATATCTATCTGACAGTTTGAAAGGCTGTTACCCGATAAATCAGTTATGTGAAACATTGCTGCAATAGGAGATGTCCTGCTGCTTTTAAGGATAAAATTCTGACATAAGGCAGAATTTTCAGAAGTTTTTATATTGTTTAAAATCTGCTTGATATATCCCGTTTTTTGGACAGTTAGATGACCTGATGTGACTTTGTTTACAGCGAGTGTATATCGTCCGTTTTTGTCTGTCCTGGATGAAATAAGTTTATTATTTTTGGTCTTAAGGGAAACTGATGCATTATATATGGGATGACCATCAGACGAAAGAATAAAACCGGTAACAGATCTTTTGATTATTTTTTCTGTATACATGACTGCTGTTTTATATTTGCAGAAAGAGAAATTGACGTCATAACTTCCATTCATAGAACCATTGCCGGGGTTTATTTTTTTGATTGACTTTTTGTTTAAGATATATGTTATTTTTTTACCATCATCACTTATAGAGCTGAAAGTTGCTTTAAGTGTTGATTTTTTGTTTTTTAAAGAAATATAAGATTTATTAACATCTTTTTTTAGAATAATCTTGTTGCTGTCAAATGTAATTTTATATGTGCGGGAATTGATACATCTTACAGGTGTAAGTGTGATATCTGCATATGGTGATTTTGTATTTTTGGATTTGCATGAGGCATAGGAAGTACAATTATAAAAAGATGATGTAATTGTAAGAAATGTAAGCAGTACAAAAAGATATTTTAAAGAGTTTAATTTGAATTTTTTCATATGTTTTCTCCTCTCTTTGAAGTGAGTATGGCTGTTAGTAGTATTAATAAATTATATTACACTGAAGTAAAGATTTTTTAAGAGTGTCTATATCTTCTTTTGATGAATTGGTGTCAGTAAGATTTAGTATACTGAGCGATTTTAATGCAGTAAGTGATGTAAGATTTTTAATGCTATTATTGCCTGACAAATCAAGTACAGAAAGATTGCGGCATTTTGCCAAAGGTTCTATATCAGTAAGTTTGTTGTATGAAATTATAAGTGTGTTAAGATTTGTAAGATATTCAAGTGAAGCTATATCTGTAATATCATTTTCTGATATATAGAGTTCTGCAAGTTGTGTAAATGATGTAATATTGTCCAGCGTTTTTAAGTTACATGAATATGCGTAAATACATTTTACAGATGAAGTGTACCGGTTAGTAAGATATTTGTCCGGAATGGATGTGAAATTTTTATTGCTTATATCAAGTTCTGTTGGTAAAGGTGGTGCAGTTTCAGGTGCAGATGAAGGATACGCAGATGAGTCAGGTTCAGACGTAGGTGTATCGGGTGTCGATGTAGTTGGAGAATGCGCAGATGAGTCAGGTTCAGATGTAGGTGTATCGGGTGTCGATGTAGTTTGAGAATGCGTAGATGAGTCAGGTTCAGACGTAGGTGTATCAGGTGTCGATGTAGTTTGAGGACATGCTGATGAGTAAGCTTCAAGTGTAGATAAGGGATATACCGGGGGAGAAGATGCTCTGGAAAGCATATATCTGTAACAGGCTTTTATCATAAGTGCTGCTGAGAATGCAATAAACAGGGCATATATCCATTTTTGACGGTTATGTGAAGATTTACCTGCCTTAGGCTTATTTGCAGCGTAATTTCTGCAAAAAGGTTTAGTCTTAAGATAAAATAGAGGATGTGTTTTGTCTGTTATTTTAAGTTTATAGTCAGTATCGATATTAAGTTCATGTATAAGGTTTTCAATATTTTTGTATGATGGTATAGAATTATTTATATTGATACTGTTATGGCTGAATACTCCATTATTTGACAGGACTGATATTGTAACCATAAGCATGTACAGGTCAGATGATGTAGTGAGAGGCTGGTTATTGAATAATTCAGGTGGTATATATCCTTCTGTCAGATCAAGATTATTTAAGTGTGTATCAAAAGGTATAAATACAGATGAAGAGAAATCACCAAGACAAAATGTGCCATCTTCGCTGCAGTATATATTGGAGGGGGTTATATCAAGATGAAGGATATCAGCAGAGTGAAGGGTTTCGAGTGCATCACATATATTAAATGAAAGGGTGCTTATATCTTCTTTGCTGATTCCGGTTTCATGTATCTTTTTAAGGAGTGGTAGTTTATATGGATAAACTATATAATATAAATTATTGTATAAGCAATATTTTTCAGGAAGTAAAAGGTATGTGTCCGAGATATGGGACAGTGCTTTTAACTTTTTTTTGATTGAAGAAGTAACTTCTGCAATCTTGAGTATTTTTGAAGAATGTTCGTTTAAATCTTCCATTGTATATATTCTGCAATGATTTGAAACATAAAACAGGTCAACGATTTTGTATTGTTCATTCCACTCTGAAGGCATTTTAGGCAATGAAATATTGCTGGTGGTGGAAAGTTTTAAGTTCATAATAAATCACCTCCTGCTTATAACTTTTACTGTACATGATGCAGTTTTCTGGGAAATTCGTGATGTGATTTTTATTACCGCTATTCCCTTTTTGTGTGCATATATGCGTCCTGATTTAACAGATGCAATTTTACTGTTACTGCTGCTCCATATTACCTTTTTATTTGAAGCATTGGATGGAGTAATTTTATATGACAGTTTATAGCTTGAATTTACGGATAGTTTTATAAAGTTTTTGGAGAGTTTAATTTTTTTGATTTTAATTTCTGATATGATTTTTTTGCGTGGTTTTTTAGTGGCAGCAGGCCTTTTTGTTGCATAAGGTTTTTTAGTGGCAGAAGGCCTTTTTGTTGCATAAGGCTTTTTACTTGCAGCCGGTTTTTTAGTGATATAGGGCTTTTTTGTAACACTTGGTTTGGGAGTATGAATGTTCTTAGGTGTCTTTTGTGGAGATGGTTTTGCTTTACAATTGATATTTAATTTTAAGCTATAGTTTATGGAATGTGATTGATCGGAGTTATAAATTTCTATATAAAAGCGTTCTATATCAGAGCTTATCCGGAAACATAGTTTTGATCGGTTTTTTGAATGTGAATACGTATATGGAATGGTAGTGTATTTATCTGAAATTATATGATAACTAAGTTTCTGATGATTATCTGAATTGATTTTTAATACTATATGATCCTTTGATGTGAAGGCTTGAGCACACGCATCAACAAAATAATAATTTGATGAATTTTTAGGAAGATTATCAGTATATTTTTTACCGAGAGATATTTTATATGATGAGGTAATTGTATCATGTTTATTGCTTTTGGAAATTGTGTATGCCGTACTGTAAGCTGTATTCAAAGAGTAGCATAGAAAAATTGAGATTATTACAATAGTGACCAATACTTTTATTCGTGAGAATATAAAATCTGATAAAATGTGTGAACAGGAATATTTCATAAAATCCTTTCTACACATCAGAATTAAAATCAATGTAGCATTAGTTTAAGACTTTAATGATTAAAAGTCTATTGACAAAATAACTAAAAATAACAAATAATTTATTACATATGTTTGTATATAAATAATAACACCCCTTTTTATAACTGATATAAATAAGGAGTGTTATTGTCATTAATTTGAAACGTAACTTACAAATACATATCCTGCATTTTTGAATAATTTTTCTGCATTGGATAATGAAGTTGTTGTTTTAGTATGAGTTGATGGATCAAGCCATGTAACATTTGTTGAAGTATACGCCGTAATAAGTACAGCATGTGAATTACTTAACATACCGATCACCGGTTTTCCGCTGCTTACAAAATAAAGAACTTCATCAAGTGTACAGCCGGTTAGATCAACAGGCTGATCCAGATATTTACTTAGCATTGATATAATTGATCTGCCACTTAAATCATTTATTTCGGCTGTGCATTGTGCTCCCTGTAAAAGCATGTGTACGGCTGATTTTATATTGGATGCACCACCTGATGGATATGATATTCCGGAAAGTTCTTTTGATATAAATTTGCCGCCACGTTCCCAGACGATATGTGAGTTATTGTCTAAGACTACACCCATCTGATCCTGAGCAGTCTGAATTGCTTTTGCTGCATCTGAACAGCTTCCTGTTATACCGCCATATGCATATATATAATACTTGATTGAGTTTGTATCAGTATCATCCAGATGAAGAGCAGTATTCTCTGTAACAGTCACATATTTTGTTGAACTGACTGTTGGTTTGGTATTTAAAACAAGTCCGGCAGGAAGTGATATATACTTTTCTGTAAGTGTTTTGGCTGTAACCCTTGTAGCAACTGTTACGGCAGGTTTTGGTGGATTCTGCCGGTTCAAAATACTGTCATCAGATGTATTTTTAAATGATCCATTCACTTTTTTAATACGTTTTAGGCGTATTACATCATTATCAATTGAAGCACTTGTTATATAAATGTTTTTATTTTGATATTTTCTTAAAATAGTACCCTTGCAGTCAGATATTATCAGTTTATATACAGGTTTTACAAGCTCTCCGCTTGTTGACTCATAGATATCTTTGTCTTTTACATATCCGTATACAACATTTGAATCAATTGTTCCGAGAACAACAATGCTTTCTTTCGATGATGATGATAATGTAAGTTTCTTTGATGTCTCAAGATCAAGTATTGTAATTTTCTTGGCACGATTGTTTTTGGAAGAATCAGACCATACAGAGCAGTTGGCATCATTAAGCATTACAAAATTATCTCTTACGGTATCGTCAGTCAGAATTTCATATTTTTTAGAAGAAATGTTGTACGCATAAACTTTGTTATTTAATGAGAAATAGAATATATTCTTATCATTTACATAACAAAATTCTCCAAAGTCTTCCTTAAGCTGCTGATATGTTGTTTCAAGCGGTATATATACACGCTCTTTTATTTGGTTGTCTTTTGGAATGTAGTCATATAAAACAATGCCGACACGTCCCTCATAATCTCCACAATTCATATAACCATATACCACAAAGCTTATTGATTGATCATCATTTATTTTAAGTATCTTTATATCATGCTGGTCATAATTGTCACGAAGCAGATCGGAACTGTCATTGCTGAATGAAAATACTCTTGTAAGTTTCTGCTTCTTTATATTGTAATGCCAGAGTGAACCGTTACGTACAAATGCAAAGTGTGAATTATCTGAACTTGTAACAATGTCAAAATCAGAATTATTTGAAATACCAATCTTGAACTGGCTCTTTTTCAGTGAAAAGAAGTCAGGGTTAAATTCTGCTTCCATAGTACGGTTAAATGCCAGAAGATAAATTCTGTTGCCGGAGTATCGTATTCTGTAAAATTCTTTTACTGAGTATGTTTCTTTGCCGGAATCTGTCTTTGCAGTGACGTAATAACTAAGCTCTATTGAGGCAGTTTCGATATTTATCTCTTTTATAGTAGGTACGATATCAGAGATAACTTTTGGCTTTAATTTATCCCATGTAATAAGCTTATAGTTTGAATTGATATTTACATTGGCATACGTTGAATCATCAGAAGTATCAGCTTCAAGGTAATTGGTTATATCCATTGTTTTACCATTGTCAAATGTAGCCTGATGAAATTTATTTACAAAATCAAGTTTTTCATTGAGGAAAAAGTTATTTTCATAATATTTGATTCGTGTATAGAAGTGGATCTTTTTACTCATATTTGTGGTTAGTGTGAGCTGCATACCATATTCTGTGCTTGTATCAATTGATTCTGTTAATTTGATTTTTGCATATTTGAAATTATCTTTTTTATCAAATGCTGTAAGTGACTTTTTTTCTATAACTTTATGATTGGCTATATCCCTAAGCTGGTAATCAAGCTTTTTGATTTTGCTTTCATTTTCAGCTATAGAGACAGTGAATGTTTTGCTGGTATCAAGAGGTGTGATTGATTCTCTGATATTGCCACTGTTTAGATCACTGCTGTAACCATGAAGTGTATTTATTGTATGATCCCCGACTTCTATATACATAATTGGAAATGTTGCATTTTGAAGTGTAGTTGCTTTGGTAGTACCTGCAGTTGCTTCAGGTATGGTTTTTGCAAAAAAAATAATTGAACCTATAAATAAAAAAAACAGTCCAATAGATTTATATAAATGTTTCACGATGTTCCTCCATATAAAAATAATAATTTATATGCTCATTTTTCATAAAATAGCATGATTACAGTATAGTGTTTTTAATATGAAAAGGCAACCGGCATAAGAAGTTTTAATCAATTTGTAACCTTTTAAAACGATGAAACATATATTATATTGTGTTAATATTTAATGGAGGCTGATTATGAGTAACGCAAAGATGTTATATGGCAGGGGAAATTCAATGACATTTCCTTTGGAATTAACAGAAGTTAGTGAGGATGATATAGATGAGAACAATAAATACTTATATCCTATAGAAATTGCAGCATTGCAGAGGGAAGTAGAGGATGAATGCGACAAAATGGAATATGATGGAAGCCTGATGTATGACAGGTGTCCTGATAAAGTTAGTATAGAGCGTATAGTCAGGAAAATATGCAAAAAAAATGATTACGATGGATGCAATGATACGGAGGGAAGAAAATGGATGAATGCACTGGTTCAGGTAATGATGTGCAGCGAGATAGGGTATAGAAGGCAGAGAAGGAGATGTCATAAGTGCAACATGGGCAGGGATTAACGTTAAAAATCATAGTCTATGCATGGAATTCCTATATATATTTTTTTTGTATTGGTTATAGCGATATGAAGGTTAAAACCTCCTGAAAGTGGTGAAATATTTTTATTGTTACATAGCTTAGAGCTGTAAAGATAATAATCGTTATAGCCTTTTGCGGGATGAATTGATACTAAATTAATATCTCTGTCATAATATGTCGTAAGGTATTTATATACATTGTTGAATAGTTCTGTTTTATTTAATCTGTTTTGATTGTTTATTGATATTTCATAGGTCGTTTTATTTATTGGGGTTATCTGGATAGAATTATAGATATGGTTTATAGATGAGGTAGAAAATGCTGTAACTGCCTGTGTAGCAGAATGTTTGTAATCTTTTGTAAAGTTTATAAATGCAGCCGCCCAGCATATAAGTGCTATTGATATTGCGAATGATTTAGATACGATATGAGATTTATGCAAATGTTTCATGATTGACCTCCTGTTATTGTTTGTCAATCATTATTGCCAAAATTTATATATTTATTCGTAACAGTTCAGCCTTCTGATTTATAAATTGAAGGCTGAACTGTTAGATTTAGCTGATTTCACACATATGCATAGATCAGATTGATGCAAAAACGCTGCATTTAATTATCATTTAGAAGTGCCTGATATACATCACGTTTTGAGATACCTCTGTCTGAAGCAACTTTTTTCATTGCATCTTTTTTGCTTAATCCTTGAGACATATAAATGTCCATATGTTCATCAAGAGATACATTTTCCCATGACTGCTGTTTTTCTATTTCAAGCTCTTCAAGTGTTCGTCCTGATATTACAAGAACGTATTCTCCTTTTGGTGGATTTTCCTTATAATATTCTATTGCGGATTTAATTGTCATAAGCTGTATTGTTTCATGAAGTTTTGTAAGTTCACGACAGAGAGTGATCTTTCTGTCTCCTATATATTGATAAAGTTCGTCAAGTGTTGAACGCAGATGGTGAGGTGCTTCGTATATTATAGTAGTACGGGTTTCGTTGATTAGCGATTCGAGTATTGCTTTACGTTCTTTTTTATCAGTGGGAAGAAATGCTTCAAATGCAAATCTTCTTGTTGAAAGTCCGGAGAGAGTAAGTGCTGTGATACATGCACATGCACCGGGAAGAGAAGTGACATTGATGCCTGCTTCATAAGCCTGGCGTACGATTTCTTCTCCGGGATCAGATATTCCTGGAGTACCTGCATCTGTTACAAGTGCTATATTGATTCCTTCGGAAAGCTTATTGACAAGGTAGGCAGCTTTATCAATTTTGTTGTATTCGTGGTAACTTGTCATGGGAGTTTTTATTTCAAAATGATTGAGAAGTTTGATTGTATTGCGTGTATCTTCTGCTGCAATGAGATCAACTTCCTTTAGTGTACGTAAAACTCTGAAAGTAATATCTTCTAAATTGCCTATAGGTGTGGCACACAGATATAGAGTTCCTGACATAAGTAACCTCCTGTATTGTTTATGATTACTGTTTACATCTGTGGTGTGACAGTAACATTTAGTGTGCTATGATTCATTTTACTCGTATCCATATATCTGCATTATCCGGTTTGTATATTTACCGGGACTGTCATAAACGATAAGCGGTGGTTCAAATTTCACCATGGGATTACCATCTTTTACAGCCTCTATAAGAACCATATTTGGCTCTTTGTTGATAAATGGATATACAAGACAGGCTCTTTTGGTTTCAAGACGGTATTTTTTTAATGTATTTATTATTTCTGCAAATCTAAACGGTCTGTGAACCATGTACAGTCTGCCATGCGGTTTAAGAAGTCTGGAACTTTCTCTGGCAATATCGTCAAGTGTACATAGAATCTCATGTCTTGCAATTGCTTTTGGCATATCGGGGTTTTTAAGACCATGATTGTTATTCATATATGGTGGATTGGTCGTAATTGCATCAAAGGAAGCTGCACCATATATAGATGAAGCCTCCTTTATATCCCCTTTGGTTATGCATATTCTGTCTTCAAGTTTATTGAAAGCTACACTTCTTTTTGCCATATCAACGCTTTCCGGCTGAATTTCGAGTGCATCGAAATGTTTTGCTTCGGTCTTTGCAGCAAGAAGTATAGGAATTATACCGGTGCCAGTCCCAAGATCAAGAACCATATCTTTTTTTCTAAGTGTGGTAAAGTCGGAAAGCAGAACTGCATCCATACCGAAGCAGAACTTTTCCGGATTTTGTATTATTTTATAATTGTTGCGCTGGAGATCATCAAAGCGTTCACCAGCAAGTAAGAAATCCTGTTCATTCATATTTGTGAGTAAGCTCCGATATAATTATTGCTGATTATTTGGTGTATTATTTTTTTTGTAATTATGATTTCTATATGATCGGTTTCCAAAGTTTCCATTGTGATTTTTAGCATCTTTTGCCTGACGGTTTTCACGAGGCGTATGGTTTTCTTTGGTATGTTTATTTTCTCTTGTGAAATTATTGTCCTGCTGGGTACGTCCGTTTTTAGGATGTCTGGCATAGGAATTGTTTCTATTGTAATTTTTGTTGTAAGGTTTTTTGGATGGTTTCTGAGCTTCTTCTTCTGCAAGATCTTCTATATCACCCTGTTCCATCTGTTCAAGTTCTCTAAGAGCATTCTCATCAAGTTCTTCATCAGGAAGTGGAACAGAAACAGGGGCAGAACCGGCATGTTTTGGTTTATCAAATGTCAGTTCATCAACGTGGTATTCACGTACTTCTTTTTCATCGTTATCTTTGTTTATGATAACTTTTACACGCTGTTTAAGTACACTTACACTTTGAACCGTACCAACATAGCCATCAGAAGTTTTTACTTCTGCATTGATATGTGGAAGAGTACTGTTTAGATATTCATAAGCTTCCTCTTCATTTTTCAGACAGCACATAAGTCTGCCACATACACCTGATATTTTAGATGGATTCAGAGAAAGATTCTGTTCTTTTGCCATTTTGATTGAAACAGGTGCAAAGTCAGACAGATAAGTGTGACAGCAAAGAGGACGGCCACATATTCCTATACCACCTATAAGCTTAGTCTCATCTCTTACGCCTATTTGTCGAAGTTCAATACGTGTACGAAATACAGATGCAAGATCTTTGACAAGTTCACGGAAATCTATACGACCGTCTGCTGTAAAGTAGAAGAGCAGTTTATTCCTGTCAAATGTATATTCAGAATCAATCAGTTTCATTTTAAGTTCATGTTTTCTGATTTTTTCAAGACAAACGTTGAACGCTTCCTTTTCCTGAAGCTGATTTTCTTCATGGATTTTATCATCTTCATCTGTTGCTATACGGATTACCGGTTTTAATGGCTGAATGACTTTGTCATCGGTTACTTCCTTTGGACCAAGGACGACAGTTCCGTATTCTATACCATGGGCAGTTTCAACTATTACATGGTTTCCTTTAGTAATGTCAAGAGTGCCCGGATCAAAATAATATACTTTACCGGATTTGCGAAATCTTACTCCGATTATTAGTATCATAATACACCTCATCTCTCTGGCTAATCTTTTATTGTCAATACCATAAGTTCAATAGCAATATCAAAATTAACGTTGGCCTCAAGTCTGACTTTGGCTTTATCAATTGCTTTGATAATATTTTCTATATCTTCGTAGTTTCTTGTTGATGCCTGCTTAGAAATTTCGTGATATTCATCACTATATAAAAGAAGGTTGGCATCGTTGGTTACTTTAAGCATCAAAACATCTCTATACCATAGAAGTATCAGATCAAGATAATCATAAATTTGTGATTTATGCTGGGCAAAACCATGTATGACTTCCATGATTGCAGGTACATCCATTGTATCAATATGTTTAAGCAGCATCAGAACCTGGTCTTTCATATTTTGAAAGTCCTCAGAGCACGCAAAACGTATTGCTTTTCCCATATTACCCTGACAAAATCCGGCTGCTATTTCTGCCCGTTCCGGTTCCATCTGAAGTTTTGAAGTCAGATATACTGCAATATCATTTTTGGATAAAGGCTTCATAGTCAATGTAATGCATCTTGATAAAATAGTTGGAAGAAGACTTGAAATGTTGTCTGCAAGAAGTATTATTACTGCATAAGCAGGTGGTTCTTCTATTGTTTTTAGAAGAGCATTCTGTGCTTCTTCGGTCATTTTGTTGGCATCAGGTATAATATATACCTTGTGTGCACTGCTGTATGGTTTGATGCCTATATCATTATTTAGCTGTTCACGTATATCATCAACACTTATACTCATTTTTTCATGAGTGATATACTTTATATCAGGATGATTGTATGATTCTGCCTGAATACATGATTTACATTTTCCACATGCATCGATATCGACTGTCTTATTTTCACACTGAATTGCTTTGGCAAAAACATCAGCAAGAGTTCTTCTTCCAGAACCTGATTCTCCACAGAAAATATATGCATGTGATATACTGTTTTGATTTATAGCTTTTTGTAAATGTTTTTTAATCTGTTCCTGTCCGATTATATCTTTAAAATATGCCATAAAAAACCTCTTTTCTGAGCAATTTGCTGCAAAAATTTTTAAGTAAATATATCAAGCAGAAGTCCACGTATTTCATCTATTTTGCTCAATATAGTTATATGATCTTTTTCTTCTTTAAGAAGCTCAGCGGCAAGTTCATCTAATGTCTGATTTACCTGTTTGACTATGCCATATACTCTGTGGCGGCCTTTCTTGTCAAGGAAGTTCTCCCTGCTGAACATGTGTGAATGGCCGGCGATCTCATTCATAAATTCTTTGATAAGTTTACGGTATAGTTTCATATCACGTATATCCATACGTTTACCAAGTTTATTGCCCTGTTGTGTGATATCTTCCATCATATGTGACAGAGCTGCCTGAAGTTCCTGTTCTTCTATAGTGCTAAGAAGTGTAAAACGAAATGAGCCGTCTGTATCTGGTGTCTGAATCTTTTGTTCCATCTGTTGAAGCTGCTGCATAGGTGTAACTTTTATCTCCATTTTGAGGCTCCTTTCTCCTTGTATGTATGATCTAGTTGTTGGCACACAGCCTGAAAGCCAGTGTCAGGACTGTGATTGAACAGTAACGTGATAATAGCTTCTATAAGCCATTTAAGTATATCATTTAATATGAACAGTGTCAAAAAGATGAGAAACTCTGCTCCATATTTCATCAGCTATGGAATCAATACTTTGGAGTCCGTCAATGATGAGAATATTTTCGGTAGCACTAAGTGAATCTATAAGTTCAAGATATTTATTGCGGACTTCAGTTAGTCGTTTTTTATTTTCAAAAAGTTCTGTATGGAATCTTCCTTTTGCCATACGGGATAATGTTACTTCCGGGTCAACATCTATAAATATATGATAGTCGGGTTTTAATGTATTTGCTGCAAGTGAATTGATATTCATAACCCAGTCAAGTGGAACACGTACACTCTGATATGCGTATGTTGAAAGAATATATCTGTCCGAAATAACGGATATACCCTCATCTATTTTTGGGCATAATCCATTGGTTTTGTTGTTGAGATGGTCAAGGCGGTCTGCGGCAAATAATGCGGCCATTGCACTCTCGTCAATCTCCATTCTGCCGGTTAGACATTGTCTAAGCATTGCACCAATTGGACCATCACTGGGTTCACATGTTTCATAGCATCTATGACCACATTCTTCAATATGTTTTTTTAAAAGAGAAATCTGGGTTGTTTTCCCACATCCATCAATACCTTCAAAAACTATAAAGTGTCCTTTATTATTATCCATTTTGTTGTCCTTTCCTGAAAATATAACTATGTTTATTGTTTGTACAATAGAGGTTAACCGTAATAATAAGGGTTTCAAAATAATAATTTTGAAACCCTTATCAATAATTCTAAAGTTGTTTGTCACTAATCATCAAGTCTGTCAATCTTTACAGAACAATCTTCTGTAGTTCCGTCTTCAAATGTTACTGTAAATGTCCATTCAGAATTATCTTCTGATATAGGTGAAGTAATCTGTTTTACAGCGGCATTTCCGGAAGTATTTGACTTACTGTTGTATGTATTTGGTGTAACAGTACATGATACATTTTTAAGATCACTGAATGATACAGGATCTTCAACATCATCTTTAAATTCTGTAGCACCAGCTGATATGAACTGTGCAGTAGTAAATAATGCTTCAAAGTTCTTATTGCCTTCAGCAAACTGCATAAGCGTCTTGTCATCATTGAATGGAGTTGAGCTTGTAATTGTCTTTGTTGTAGCTCCAACCTTAACCTTGATATTTTTGATGATAGAAGCTGTATCAAAGGCAGCAGTTTTTAATGTTACAGTCAAGTCAACGGTTGTTTCTTCTGTATCGTCGGAACTGTCATCCTCACTTGCGGAGTTATTGGTTCCAAGTCCAAGTGTAAACGTCCAATCAGAACCATCGGATGTATCAACACTTATAATCCTGTATTTTGCTTTCTTAAATGTGATATTGAAATCACCTGCTGTAATATCATCAAGCTTAGTACCATAATCAAGGAAACCATTGTCGTCTTCATCACTGAATGTACATGTAAGGTCTTCATCACTGATAACTCCGGAATATGTTTTTCCATTGGATGTTACAGAGATATTCTTAATTATATCACTTGCATTGATATCTTCCGGTAAAACTGAAGTGTCGGCAGTTACAGTTACACCGAATGAACCAAGCTTTGTTCTCTTTGTTGAAGATGACGAAGTTTTTTCATATACAGTGATTATTGTACTTCCAATATTTTTTGGATCTATAACAAGATAATCCTCATCTGCATGAGTACCCGCTGATTTTACATCACATATGGACTTGTCCTTTGTTTCATATGAGTATGTATAATTGCGGTTACGACACTTCACAGGATATTTTCCATATGTATCTCCTTCAACCATAGTAGTAAGACCGTCTATAAGAAGCTCGTCTTTTATTGAGGCACGTTCTACAACTACATTGATTGTATCAGGAAGAACTCTTGTCTGACCGTTGATCGTCTCTTTAATTTTAACGGTTGTTTTTCCGTATTTCTTTGCAACAAGATCATCGGAGAGGACGCTTGTACTTGCTGCCTCGATAGAGTATGTTGCATTTTCTGCCGGATTAGATATATGGATATTATCCACAGCTCCGATTTCAAGCTTTGATCCAAGTCCGAGGTAGACTGTCTGGTCATCGATTGCAATATAAGCTGAATTTGTAAGAGTTATCGTTAATGTACCAATCTTTCGGGTTGAATTGGTATCAATAATTGTCTCATATACATCGACAGTACATGATGCATTTTCTGCGCCTTGTGATGCCGTTTCGATTATATTGTCATCTATTGATACAAGTTTTGTATTGTTTGAAGTAAGCTTATATGTAGATGAGCTGCTCATATTGTTTAATATCTGTGAGATATCGAGCGTTGAACTGTAAGGCATTTTGATCGAAGTTGATTTTAAGGAAGAACCTTCAATCGTAACGATCAAACATCCTATGGTGCGGCTTCTGCCATTATATACTTCATGTATGGATAAAGAAGCTTTTCCGGATTTGAGAGCTATAATAGTTCCGTCTGATGTTCCTTTTGCAATATCTGAATCAGAGCTTGTTATAATATATGTCGCACTTTTATTGATATTAGTCAGATATGAAGAAGCAGGCAGCTTCTGGCCTGTTGTCATACTGACATCAGTTGCCTTATAAGAAGGATTTATAGTGGACTTTTTAACAGTTATCTTAAATGTTCCGATATTGTAAAATCTTTTTTTATATTTGTATCGAACTTTAATCTGTGCAGAACCCTTACCAACACCTGTAATCTTTCCTTTGGAATTTACTTTGGCAATGTTTGTTTTATTGGATGTAAAAAAGCATGTTGATTTCGCTTTCTTATTTTTCACAGAAATAGTATAGCTGCCATTTATAAATATAGTTGCCGATTTTGTACTTATAGATGGCTTTTTGGCGGCTTTTCCTGTAGAAAAGTTATACGAAAAAAGGATTCCAATAGTAAGCGTACATAATATTATGTAAAGTATTCCAAGTCTTTTTGATGAATTGTTTCGTGTAAACATATAAGACCTCCTTGGATTAGAATGTAATTCTTAAAAGGAAAGTAAAAAACAACCGGAAATTACGTTGCTGCTCATACTTATAGCTTAGCGCATAGCAACAAAATTGCATTTACTTTCCTTAAATTATCCTTACATAATATATCGGATAAAAATGTCAATTATCCGACTTTTAATTTGAATTTTTGAACAGCACGTTCATCATCTACAGGAATTTTTTCCATAGATGCACCAAGTGAAGACATTTTACCTTCAAAATTTTCATAGCCACGTTCAATATACTTGATAGAATCGACCGTTGTATAACCTTCTGCGGCAAGTCCGGCTACTACAAGGGCAGCTCCGGCACGAAGGTCAGGAGCACTTATAGCGGCACCTGTAAAACTTTCTACACCTTCAATTATGGCGATATTACCTTCAACCTTGATAGAAGCTCCCATGCGTGAAAGTTCATCAACGTATTTGAATCTGTTTTCAAAAATACTTTCAGTTACTGTACTTGTGCCTTCTGAAAGGGCAAGAAGTGTTGCTATCTGTGGCTGCATGTCAGTTGGAAATCCCGGATAAGGAAGTGTCTTTATCTGTGTGTGACCAAGTCTGCCGGATGCAGATACTCGTACAGCATCATCAAATTCTTCAACAGTTGCACCTATTTCAATAAGCTTTACAGAGATAGCTTCCAAATGCTTTGGAATAACATTTTTGATAAGGATATCTCCTCGTGTTGCTGCTGCTGCAACCATAAAAGTACCGGCTTCAATCTGATCGGGAATAATGGAATATTCGCTGGAGTGAAGCTTTTCTACACCATGTATACGGATTTTGTCAGTTCCGGCACCACGTATATCAGCTCCCATGCTGTTTAAGAAGTTGGCAACATCAACGATGTGCGGTTCTTTTGCAGCATTTTCAATAACTGTACGACCCTGCGCCATACAGGAAGCAAGCATAATGTTGATAGTTGCACCTACTGATACTACATCAAAGAAAATATGGTTTCCGACAAGATTGTCAGCATATGTGTTTATCATGCCGTATTCGATATTGACAGTTGCACCAAGAGCACGAAAACCCTTTAAATGCTGGTCGATAGGGCGGCTGCCTATATCACATCCACCGGGAAGGGCAACCTGTGCTTTGTGGTATTTGCCGAGTAATGCTCCAAGCAAATAATAAGAAGCACGTATTTTGCGAATTGAATCGTAGTCAATAGTTACATCGCCTATAGTGCTTCCATTGATCTTTACAGAATGGGAATTGATTCGTTCTACTGTAGCTCCAATTCCTTCAATAGCAGTTAAAAGTACATTTATATCTCTAACATCGGGTAAATTATCTATAACAACGGTTTCATCGGTCATGATTGCTGCTGCAAGTATACCAAGTGCAGCGTTTTTGGCACCACCAATAGTAACCTCTCCACGAAGAGGAGTGCCACCTTTTATGATATATTGATTTTCCATTTCGCACCTCATTCAAACAAATCTGGAATTTTTAAATAATTATGTGTTTAAAATCAGGGCAGTTTGTGCCCTGATCTGTTAAAACAACAAATGTATATATAAGTAAATTCAAGTAGTATATTCAAAAATTTAATCTTTAAAATTCAATCTATTTTGTAAATACGATAATACATACCTATAAAATGGCAGAATTATACGTATATCATCATTATAAACAAATAGATTTGTATGTCAACTTATTTTTTTCTGTTTTCAAAATAAACAAATGAGTCAATTGCGTCAAATATATCCTTAAAAGTATCGCGTGGTGCAACGTCGATATACTTTTTTAATATATTCTGTTCATCAGTACCATGATATCTGCCATAAAATATATCAAAAAGGTTGTGACCTCTTACATATATTTTTATTTTTTCAATATTATCCTTAATATCCTGTTTGCTTTTAATGCGGATACCAAGTACACGCTGCATCTTTTTAACGCTTGTAAGTTTATAGAGATAATCCTTGAACTTCTTAAAAAGTATGTTGTAAAAATCCTCTTCATGCTTCAAAACACCAATTTTTACCATAACAGATGGGTCTAAAAAGTAATTTTCAAAGGAATAATATTTGAGGATAAGTACATTTTTAGGCTCTACTTTAGGAAGATTTCCCTGATCTTCTTTGGAACGCTGGTCATAATAACTGCAAAGCTGTTTTTTGAGATATTTAGGATTTTTTCCATCGCTGTCACGTATCATAAGGAACTGATCCTTTAAATAGAGCTTATTTATGTATTTGAGGTTGGCATATGTCTTGATATTGGTACAGCTATTAACCGGTATTATGGTAATTCGCTGAAGATTTCCATCTTCATCATATATTTCAGAGTAATATTTTTCGAGCAAAAGAGGCAGTCGGTTGCTATCCTGCTTGCCTTCAACGATAAATACAAAGCTGACGTTCATAAGATCGTTTGCTGTATATCCAAGATCATTAAGAATTACATCAACATCAGTGTTTTCTTTTACAATAGTGTAATATTCATCATCGAGCACAACTTCTTTGATCTGCTTTGTAGAGAAGTTAAATATCAGATTAGGTGAATGTGTGGAAAATATAACCTGATTTTTCTTGGAAAGGCGGTAAAGTATTTCACTTGCAACTTTTTGGAGCTGTGGGTGAAGGTAAATTTCAGGATCTTCCATAAGAATAATGCATGGAAGTGTGTCACGTTCTTCGTTGTACGCTTCAAGAAGGGAGAGCGCATATATACTTCTTAAGCCTTCACTAAGCAGATTGATAGAACCAATACTTCCACCACGTTCATTGTTGTAAACCTGTGTATCTATATGAAGAAGACTATCAGTATCATAATCAAGCACATACCGTATATCCTGTGAAGGACTTCCGTTTGCATGGAAATGTGCATTTACCTTTTCTTCAAATTTGGTCAGGTTAGTGTTGAAGAGCTTATATTGTAAGAGGCGCGCAGTTTCAAAAACGGTCAGCTCTTCTGGTGTTTTTTTATTGATAAGACCGATACATTGAAAACATCTGTTACATTTTCTTGTAGGGTCAAAAGTACATTCGTTATCCTTTAGCATCTGAAATGCTTCTTTATCGTAAAAGCTGAATACATCATTCTGCAGCGCCTCTAGATTTCTAGCCTGATCAATGTGATATATAGTTGGAATGATTTTTATAATGTTTTCATTATTTTTATTGAAATCGTCATCATATCGTCTTGAACCATCCGGGTTTATGTGACATGTAAAAGAGATTATATTATTTTCAAAAGAGGGAAGGGCTTTCTTAAAGGCATCAAGCCATTTATTATAGTCATGGATTTTTTCGATAATGCCTTTGGAGTTATAATATCTTAAATCATCATCAGTAAACTCAATTTTCATAGAGATACGGATTGGTTTACCGGAATCAAGAAATTCTCTCTGATTAACAGGACGGAGACCGGCAGCGAGCAGTACCGCATCGATCACAGAAGTTTTGCCGGTGCTGTTTTTGCCGACAAGTATCAATGCATTGTCAATATTATTAATCTCCAATTCACGGACAGATTTAAAATTTGTAATTTTGATATAAACAATTTTCATATATAGCCCCCCTTAATATAATGTATGAATATTAACGAATGATGTGATTATTATACAACTATCGTTTCTTTCTCTTTTTTTTGCGGCTTACGGAGTAGCCAAATGTTCCAAGTTCTTTTCCCATGCTTCTGTATTGACCATGTGAGTAGATCAGAAGTCCGGATTCGTTCAGTTTAAATGAATTATTCTCATCCATATATGAATCATCAACGTGAACTGCTGTTACATCAGCTATGAACATATGGTGTGAACCAAGTTCTTTTATTTCCTTAACCTTACATTCAATATTGACAGGGGATTCAGAGATCATTGGACATTTTACAGTATCAGCCGGTATTGGTGTGAGCTTACATTCATTCCATTTGTTGACATCTCTTCCGGAACGGACGCCACAATAATCTGTTGCAAAAGCAAGTTGTTCAGTAGTCAGGTTTATAACAAATTCTCTGCTTTTTTTGATAAGATCATATGAGTGACGTTCAGGTCTTACAGATATATATACCATAGGCGGATTAGTACATATAGTACCGGTCCATGCTACTGTTATTATATTGGATTCATCATTGATATCGCCACAGCTTACTATGACGGCAGGAAGCGGGTAAAGCATATTACCCGGTTTAAAATTTATTTTTGACATATAGTACCTCTTTTTAATTATCAATATATAAGATAGTAACAGTTCAATCCTTTTTTTGTATCATTCATAAAATCTGCCAGCAAGCTGTCAGTCGCTGCTACGCAGCTTAATTTTATTTCATGCTACAAAAGAAAGGCTATTTAATCATACAATTCTAATCAATATATACGTGAGCAAGCTCAAATATATTGATTAGAATTGTATGATTGAACTGTTACTATAATAACACATTTATAACCTACACAAAACAGAAATATTGTGATAATATATTTTTATGGTGGAATAGCCTTTCATTTCTGAAATGAAATAAACAAAAGCTGCGCAGCAGCGACTGACAGCATAGCTGGCAGGTTTATGAATTGAAGAAATGATAGGCTGAACTGTTACTTTTTATAAGATTGTAGAAAGGCGGAAATGATATGACAAATTATTTAGCATTTGAATCTATGTCAGAGGGCTTGGAAAATAAGGTTATGCAGGATTTGAAGTTTAAGACCGGAAATTTTATATGGAAGATAAAGTTCAATGTGCCTTTGGACCCAAAGACAGTTAATAATGTGAACCTATATGTGACTTCATTAAATTTGTCTCCATTAAAAACTGCTATCAGATATAATTCTCTGGAGAATGAGATAGAGATAGAACCACTTGAGCCATATGCCCAGAATGAGTCATATATTTTAAATATAACAACCAATGTAAAATCATTGGGTGGAAAGGCTCTTAAAGAACCTCTTCAGGTTCAGTTTAAAATTGACTGATATATGAGATACATAGTGTATTATAATGTGAAAAATATGGTATATAAAAACAGGTTTCTACTGAAAGATATCAGTAAAAACCTGTTTTTCATTTTATAGGAAGTATTTCTATATTCGGGATAGCTTTAAACTATTTCTTCTTTTTGGCTTTCTTAACCTTAAGTACGGCATTGAGCTTTATTGCAAGAACTCTGTCCATATGATTAAGTGCCTGTGAATTTGGAAGAGCTGATTCAAAGTTGACATACAGATAATTGCCGCTTATAGCTATTTCTTCATTTAGTGCAGGCATTGTAACTGTCTTGATCCTGCTTCCAAGTTTCATATTGGATTTTCCAATATTTTTAGGCTTGTATATATTAAGTTCATTGATAAGTCCATATGCTCTTGAAAGAATAAGTCTTCCATTTGGTGCAATGGTTACACCCTGTACAGCCGAAGGTATTTTTACGCATGATTTTTCAATAAGGTTAATTCCTGTATTGCTATATTTTATAGCATAGCTTCTAAGTTTTCCGGATGAACTGTACATGAAATTGCCGGTCCAGAGCTGTCCTTTGTAGTAGTTAAGGAATGATGTTTTGTAAGGTGTTTTATACTTGCCGGAGTATTTTACCTGTTTGTAAAGTACCTGTGCACCGGCAGCTTCTTTTATCTCACTGATAGGCACTGTGCAGAGATATTTACTGTTGGTTACCCATACGTTTTTGCCATCGTAAGCAATGCCTCCGGCATGGGTTTTGTCAGGAAGAACAATTACTGTAAGAAGCTTTCTTGTCTTTTTGTCCATGACATAGATAACGGAATTTTCTTCATAATATGAATCGTAGGCTGATATCATCATATAGTCTTTAGAAAATGTTAATCCCTGAGGACACATACGTGTGCTTTCAAAACCGGCTACATTGGTTGAACGTATACCCGGTATAGTGTAGCATTTATTATATACAGCATATTTTTTTACAATTTCTGTATTTTTCCAGGCTTTAGAATTAAGAAGTGTTTTCTTTGAAGGATAATAGCTTGGTCTTGTTGTAGTCCGCTTTGTCTTCTTTGGCTTAACATTTTTTCTGGATGATGAAGAACTTACAAATATTTTATTACATGCCTTTTTATAAGCAAATACTCTGTAAGAATATGTTTCATCTGTCTGCATATGATAATATTCTTTGGAAAGTACACTAGGATCATCAATTGTGTCAATTCGTTTATACTTACCATTTGTCTTCTTATATATATAGTAACCTTGTATACGTTTCATCTTTGACCAGGAAAGACGAAGTCTGCCATATCCTGCCTTGGCCTTAACTGAAACTTTAGATGGAAGAGTTGATGTATATAATACATTGCTAAATCCGTCAGTATAGTCATCATCACCTTTTTCGCCTATGGCACTTGTATGCTCGACAGTATCTGCATAAGAAAGAATCTTATATCTGTAGGTACTGCTTGTATCAAGTTTTGTGTCTTTATATGATGTATCTGTTGTTGTTGTAAGATATACAAAACTTCCACTTCTTTTGCGTCGGTACAATATATAGCCTGTTGCCGATTCATTATCATCCCATGATATTGAAAGTGAGGTTGAAGTGTTTTTATTCACTTTAAGATTGGTTGTAACTGTTGGGGTTGTTACACATCTTAAGTCTTTGGATAAACCTCCGGTTAAATCAGTTCTTGTAAGGTATGAACTGATTTTATATGAGCACACAGTACCCGGATCAAGTTCTGTATCAGAAAAAGTTGTTTTATCTGTTGTCTGGTAAAGCTCATAATCTGAATCATTAACACTTCTATATATATAATATAGATCACCTG
>CAZFFA010000007.1:0-14592 GCA_964517955.1 uncultured Jutongia sp.
ATACGATAAAATCGTTAAATTCTGTGGCGTTTTATTTTTCAATAAATCTGCAAATCAGCTATATCAGCCTGATACAGGACACCGAAATTTATTCTATATATTACATAAACTGGTCAAAGAATTTATCAGTAGTTCCAAGCATGGAATATGAACCATTGTATGTATATGATGAAGCATGTGTGTTGCTATATGAAGCACTATTGGCAAGACCATAGCTCTCTGATGCTTTTGATGCTACAGTATTACCATATGAACCTCCGCCTGCAAACAATGATTTAATAGTTGATACAGATGCCTTGTCAAATGCTTCCTCATCAAATGAAAGTTTACTGTCACTTCCCATCTTTATGCCGGCTTCACCTAAAAGATCTGCATTTCTGGCAGTTGTATTTATCATGCCATATGTCTTGCTGAGTATTACAGGTGAATTTAATTTACCCGAGGACTCAATATATGAATTATATGAGTCAACATAGTTTTTGACAGCTTTCTTTATTGAATCTTTATCATATTTGAGGTTTCCATCTTCATCTACGCCCTTTGACCTGTAAAGATTGTTGTTACTAAGAGCTTTTGCAGCTTCACCAAGTGCTTTAGCACTGTTTTTTGTAGCTGTAAGCTTTGATGTTTCATCTGTAATCTTTGAAGTCGTTGAACTTTTATCTTCTGTTTTGTCTTCTTTCTGTGTACCGTAATATGCTGTAAGAAGCTTCTTGTATGTTCCACTCTTTAGCATAGAGTAATCTCCAAGTACATTTGAGCTGCCTGACATAAGATTATTCAATGAACTTAATCCTGAATTTCTGTTGGAAAAATTAAATAACGAATTATATAAATTTCTATTGCTATCGTTCATTACTGTTTTTAAAAAATATGATGACATAATAAACCTCCATTTCTGAGTATCCGGCAGATACAGAACACAGTCACAATATCTGTCTCACCCCTGATCATCTATAATCGCATCCATGCTAATAACTTATATATTATATCGGTATACTTTTTCATTTGTTTAGTAAAACTATACATTATTTATGCTTTCTTCCATTATGGGCAGATTTATTTTTTATTCTACTGCCATTTTGGTAACTTCCACCATGTCTGTCAGATTTTGTCCGGCTTAAATCGTTCCCCGCTGTTTTTCCTTTTCTTTTTTCCGCCGATTTACTCTGACCTTTATTTCCTGATGGCCTGCCATGCTTCTTCTCCCATGCCTCTTCTCTCCACTTTTCCTTTCTCGGATGTATAAGACATTTTTCATCAAATCCTATAAGATCTTCTCTTCCGGCTTTGTAAAGGGCCTCTTTTACAAGATCATAATTCTTAGGATTCCTATACTGCATAAGAGCTCTCTGCATCGCCTTTTCATGTGGATTGGTCGGAATATATACAGGCTTCATGTCTCTTGGGTCAACCCCTGTATAGTACATACATGTCGATATGGTCGATGGAGTTGGATAAAAGTCCTGCACCTGCTCCGGCATATATCCCAGATCTCTTAGGTATTCTGCAAGCTCTACCGCCTCTTTAAGCGTTGAACCCGGATGTGACGACATAAGATACGGCACAAGAAACTGTTTTTTTCCAAAAAGATTATTTACTCTCTGATATCTCTTTATAAATGCTTCATAAACAGAATTATCCGGTTTCCCCATCTTTTTCAGAACGGCATCTGATATGTGTTCAGGAGCAACTCTTAACTGACCGCTTATATGATACTCACAAAGTTCCTTCAAAAAACTGTCATCACTATCAGCCATTATATAATCAAATCTAAGACCCGAACGCACAAAAACCTTTTTCACTCCCGGAAGCTTACGAAGCTTTCTAAGAAGCGACAGATAATCCCTGTGATCGACCTTCAGATTCGGACATGGTTTTGGAAAAAGACACTGGCGGCCGGTACATACACCTTTGTCTATCTGCTTGCTGCACGCTCTGTCCCTGAAATTGGCTGTCGGGCCTCCAACATCATGAATATATCCCTTAAAATCAGGATCTTTTGTCATGATTTTTGCTTCTTCTATAATTGACTCATGACTTCTTGTCTGCAAAACCCTTCCCTGATGAAATGTAAGAGCACAGAAGCTGCAGCCGCCAAAACATCCTCTGTTGCTTGTAAGGCTGAATTTTATCTCAGAAAGAGCCGGAACTCCGCCCGCTGCTTCATAACTCGGATGATATGCTCTCATATAAGGAAGTGCATAAATATCATCCATTTCCATCTGTGTAAGAGGTCTTTGAGGAGGATTCTGCACAACATAAAGATGATCATTGTATTTTTCCACAAGTCTGTTTCCCGTTATAGAATCGGTATTGATATACTGCTCATAAAAGCTTTCTGCATATTTTAACTTGTCCGCCTTCATCTCATCATATGACGGAAGCATTTTTGCATCATATACGGCATCAAGATTCTTTGCCCTAAATGCAGTTCCATTGATAAATGTTATATCTTCAACAGCTATGCCGCTATCAAGTGCATCTGCTATCTCTACAACACTCAGCTCACCCATTCCATATATAACTATATTTGCCTGTGAATCTACAAGGATAGAATGTTTCAGACTATTGGACCAGTAATCATAATGGGCTAATCTTCTAAGACTTGCCTCGATGCCCCCAACTATTATAGGGACCTGTTTGTAAACCTTTCTTATAAGATTACAATATACAATTGTTGCATAATCAGGTCTTTTTCCTATAACTCCACCTGGAGTATATGCATCTGTACTTCTTCTCTTTTTAGATACTGTATAATGATTGACCATAGAATCCATATTGCCTGCCGATACAAGAAATCCAAGTCTCGGCATACCAAAAACCTTGATACTTTCTTCGTCTTTCCAGTCAGGCTGTGCTATAAAGCCTATCTTATACCCATGTGCCTCAAGCACCCTTGTTATAATTGCTGCGCCAAATGAAGAATGATCGACATATGCATCTCCACATACATATACAAAATCAACCTGATCCCAGCCACGTTCTTTCATTTCTTTATAATTTATTGGCAAAAAACCACTCATAATCTATTTATCCTATTCCTCTCTAAAATATGTAACAGTCCGTTCTTCAATTTCCTGTTACACTTTCTGTGTAACAGTTCAGCCTTTTATTTCTTACATTCATAAACCTGTCAGCAAGCTGTCAGTCGCTGCTGCGCAGCTTTTGTTTATTTCATTTCAGAAATGAAAGGCTATTCCACCCTAAAGCTATAAACAATAATAGTATGAGCAAGCTCATATATGTATTGTTTATAGCTTTAGGGCTAAACTGTTACACTTTCTAAAAATGTTATTTGACTTTATATTCCCTAATCAGTTATAATACATCACTGTTTAAGACTATCATAACATATTTAGAAAGGTATACATATGAAAAAGCTGATTTTTTTTGATATTGATGGAACAATAATTACAGAAAACGGTCATAAACGCATAATACCAGACAGCGCACTAAAAGCAATACGAAAACTTCAGGCAAATGGTCATCTCTGTTTTATAAATTCCGGACGTACTATGTCTGAAATAAATGATATAATCTATGATATTGGTATGGACGGCTTTGTCTGTGGCTGCGGCACATATATCTCATATCACGACGAGGTATTGTTTGCACAGACAATCCCATTAAGTCTCGGCAACAGGATACTGGCAGACCTTGAGCTTTGCAATCTTGAATGGGTTCTTGAAGGCGAGAGTACACTTTACTACAGCACCAAAAACTACGAAACACATATTGGTGATTTCAAAAATGAGCACTTAGAAGATCCTTCTCTCGCATTTACCCTTGTTTCCCCAGATAAAACTCATGATCTTGCATTTGACAAATTTTGTATATGCATAAAAAATGACAGCGATCTTGAAACATTTATGAAAAAATATAAAAACGACCTTACATTTATAGACCGTGGTGAAGGTTTCTGGGAAATTGTTCCTATCGGCTGTTCCAAAGCAAGCGGCATGAAATTTCTCATGGAATACTTCGATGTACCACTTGAAAACACTTATGCCATAGGTGATAGCAGCAATGATCTTCCAATGCTTGAATTTGCTGGCACAGGCATAGCCATGGGCAATAGTTCGGATATCGTTCTTAAATCTGCAGATTACATCACTGATAATATACTTGAAGACGGCATATACAATGCAATGAAACACTTTGATCTTATATAAAAAGGCAATGCCGCATAAGCATTTTTCTACTCCACTAAAAAGGCAATGCCGGCAATAGAAAGCAATGGCAGATCATTCTCCCATAGGATGACCTGCCAATTTTTCAAGTACAGATTTGTATATCATAATAAGATATGCATCGATAAAGCAATACTTATTGGATAGAAATTCCACAAGCTTATACAAAAAACAACCACCCATAACTGCCAGACTTACACATGTCACATAATAGTTAAGTCCAAGCGCAATAAGGAATATATTGGCGGCAACATAAAATCCAAGAACAGATGAAAATTTCTTTCCAATCTGAATTGCCTTTAACAATACATCTGTCAGTCTTTCCGTTCTTTCTTCTATATACTCTCCATTCTTTTGCTGCAACATATCATACATGTCTTTAAATATCTTTTTTTCTTCAAGTCTGGAATCATTGATGCGGTGAGTAATTATCTCTTCTTCACACATTTTTACATAATCCATATATTTGTTCTTTCCAAACTCTTTACGAAGACATTTTCTAAAAACATTCATATAAAAACTCCATCTAATCATATCTTATTATATAATACTATAACCATTATATTCGCATAATATATATGCGTGCATAAATAAAATGTATCTTCGGTGCTTCTACATTCCGGATACAATATCTAACGCTGTGTCATAATCAAAATTCTGAATTGCTTCATTTATCTTTTGAAGCTTTTCTTTTATTTCGCCATCACATGCCGGAAGCAATTCATCAAGCAGTTCTGTAATCTCTATATATTCAAAATCTTCTATACTTGATTTGAGCATCTGCAGCTTGTTTGCAAAATCAGAATCATTCATATCTACATCACCTGCTGACGCTGCATTTCTTTTGGCATATTCTTCACACGCTTTTTCCAGATCTTCATGAATCTGATAAACCATGTTCATATACTGTTCCATATTGTTATGCACATAATGATTCTCAAATTCTTTTGCCGCATACTCCATCATTTTTGATTTTTCTGCAAGACCATCAGCACCTATGTTTAGAAAAATACCTTTAAGACTGTGAAAATACAAAGCCATCGGCTCCATCTGCTCAGTATTGCGTATTGCATCTATATTATTATAGTTATCAATTATATTTTTTACGCATACATTTAACACTTTCATATAATTTTGAAGGTTGTCCGCCATAAGTGAAAGACCTTCTTTATAATTAAGACCACTTACCTGCCTTAGAAAATCCGTATTGTCACTTTCTCCAGCCGGAGCTGCAGTCTCATCGCCTTTTTCCTTTAACATATTGTACCTTTTAAGCATGTCTTTAAGCTCGATAGGCTTAACCGGTTTTTTCATAACATCGACTGCCCCGGCACTGCGGAATCTTTTTACAAGATTTTCATCGACTGTCGCTGACACACCTACTATAACAGGAATTTTTTCTGTTCCTGACACAAAAACAATCTGATGTGTTGCTTCAATTCCATCCATATCTGGCATAAGATAATCCATAAGTATAAGATCATATTTTGTATTGCAAGTCTTCTCTATCGCTTCCATGCCTGACTCGGCAGTATCTGCATCCACGCCGCATCTTTCAAGAAGATTAGCAAGAACCAGTATATTGGCCCCATTGTCATCTACAACTAATGCTTTTTTTCTTCCTGAACCCATCATATCTTCTGCCATATTCACAGTCCTTTCTTTTATAATTTACATCAATGAAAATTTATAAACTGTAACACTCTCAAATTCTTCTCCGGCTTTTAAAACAGCATTTGGAAAACCAGGTGTATTTACAGCATTTGGATAATTCTGTGTTTCAAAACATACGGCAGCATAATTGCCATAATGCATTCCTTCTTTGCCGCCATCTGCTTCAAGTGTTTCTGCTGTGTATACCTGCATACCCGGTTCATCGGTAAACACTTCCATAATACGTCCGCTCTCTTCATCTCTGACTGTTCCGGCTTTGCGTATATCGCCGTCTTGAGCCTTGCTAAGTACGAAATTATGGTCATAACCTGTAACTGTCTTATAATCCTTATCAGCAGCACCAATTCCATCCTTTATCTTCTTAAACTCTGTAAAATCAAGTGCTGTTCCACTGACATCAAGTATTTCACCTGTAGGTATAAGAATGTCATTTATTGGTGTAAACTGTGTTGATTCAATCTTAATTTCCTGATTTAATACATCATTACACTTATGACCACCATGTCCTATATTGAAGTATGAATGATTGGTAAGATTTATAACCGTATCTTCATCACTTACTGCAAAATATTCGATCATAAGCTCATCATTGTCATTGAGGGTATATGTAACCGTCAATGTAAGATTACCCGGAAATCCCTGCTCTCCATCAGGGCTCACTCTTGTAAATGAAATGCTGTCCTCGCAGTCTCCCTCTTCACATTCTGCCTCATACATAAGTGTATTGTATCTTAAATAGCCTGAATGAAGACATGTTGTTCCCTCATTCTGGTCAAGCTTGTATTCTCTGCCATTAAGCTTAAAGCTTCCACCTGATATACGGTTGGCATATCTGCCTACAGGTGCTCCAAAACTTGGCTCATTGACTTCGTATGAAGAAACGTCATCAAAACCAAGCACAACATCTTCAAACACCCCATTCTTATCCGGTACAATGATGCTTGTTATAACTGCTCCAAGATCAAGAAATGAAACTTCCATGCCATTATTGTTCTTCAAGGTGTATTTTGTCACCTTTTTTCCTTCTTTATTTACCCCAAAATCACTTTTTGCTATACTCACCTGTGTATCCTCCTCTTTAAAACAATTTACTGAATATAAGTATATCAAATCACTTCTTAGCTTACAACACAAACTTTGTCAATATCATACCCTCTGAATAATTCTATCATATGCTTATCTATCACTTCGCCACTTACTGCTATGGGAACAGCCGGAGGACATGATATTGTTTCGGAAGCACATACCCTTCCTTCTGCCATGTCTACATTTATTATTTCAGATGGTGCGAAAACTGCCTCTCTTATCGTCATAGCTCTTTTTATCTTTTCGAGATATATATCGCTATATTCTATCTTTTTCTTCCTATTTCTGATCATTATACTATTGCCTGCCCAATTACATACTCTCTCATAGTCAACTGCTCCTGTTTCACTTGAAAACATCAGTACAATATACTGTCTGTCTGCATATTCACATTCTATATCATATCTGCGCATTTCATCTGATACTGCCTCTCCTGTATATCCGGAAGCTGCAGCGTCAATAATGATCTTTAGTTTTTCAGATTCTTTTATGCTTATTCCTTTTGTTCTAAGATAATCTTTTGTTTTGTCTACATGTCTGACAGCTTCTTTAAGTTTTGTCCTGAAATCCTCTGCAAGATATTTATTGCAAAGATCAAGCGACTGCATTATAAGATATGACGGACTTGTAGAACCGAACAATGTAAGTGACCTGCTCATATATCCCGCAAGTCTTTCTTTATATTTTTCTGATATATGAATATATGCTCCACCTGTAAGTACGGGAAGTGTCTTATGTGCAGAATCACAGCATATGGCTGCGCCAAGCTTTATCGGGTGCAGATTTTCTTCCATAAATGCCAGATATGCTCCATGCGCATTGTCAACGATAAGAGGAATATCATATTCATCACATACTTTTGATATTCCCTCTACATCAGCTATATTTCCAAGATAATCGGGTGATGTAATGTAGACACCCATAGGAAGTTCATCATATGATGAAAGCTTCTTTCTTATCATCTCCGGTTCTATCATAACGGAGCAGATACTTGTCGAATTGTCAGGCATTATAAAGTCTAAGTCTATATCAATAAGTGCACATGCATCAATCATTGCACGATGTACATTTCTTGCCGCAAGTATAAACGGTCTTGTTCTCCTAGCGGCTGTGTGGCTTACATAATCACATCTTACAGCCTCAAGCATCGCCTTTATACACTGTGATGAACCTTCTGTAGAATAAAAACTTGCACCTGCACCAAAAAGCATTGCAGCATTGTCCTGACTCTCTTTTATGATCCCATCTGCCATACTAAGCACATCTGCACCATTTATCTCGGTAATATCTATACTTTCACAGCCCAAAAAAGCCTGACCCTTATGGCCAGGCATATGTAATCTCGATATATGAGCTTCATTGTATCTTTTTACAAAATTATATATAGGTGTATTCAACTTTATATCTCCTGTTTTATTTCCTTTTTCCAATTGCTTCACCCATCTTAACAATTGTCTCATATCCATCTTTGGTATTATTCATAATTTCATCATCAACCACAACAGAATCTTTTGAAAAGGCAAGTATTACTGTAGAACCACCAAATTCAAATCTTCCTTTTTCCTGACCTCTTGTAACAACACATCTGTCATTGTAGTTTAAAATACGGCCTACCATCATAGCTCCGACTTCCATCATGAGGACATTGCCAAAATTGTCACTTTTAAGAACCGAATATTCTCTTGTATTTTCCTTGTATATCGGATATTCCTCTCCCGCTATAGGATTAACGGTATGGAATACACCATCTATCCTATGGATTTTTCCGGCTTTTCCAGAATCAATATAGGCATATCTGTGATAATCGTCTACACAAAGCCTGAATATCATAAGATATCCGCCCTCATAGTACTTTGCTGCTTTTTCGCTTCTGGTCAGGCTTTTCATCGTATATTCTGTTCCTTTGACATTGAAATGTGATTTTTCATCAATTTTATATACTGTAAGCTTACTGTCACATGGTGAACATAATATACCGGAATTTTTGTCAAATTCTCTTTTACCTTCTTTTATCTGACGTGTAAAAAACTCATTATAACTGTTGTATGATGTTTTTTTGTATTCCGACATATCAATATTGTTGCTCTTTATAAAAGGTTTTATGATGAATTTTGACAGCGAAGAATCCATAAACACACCTGCCGCTTTAGAAACACAAGGACTTATAAGTATTTTTAAAAAACATCTTCCTATACCGTTTCTATAAAGCAGACGTATAATTTTTTCCTGCATACCATCGCCTGAAGCAATCTTGATTCTTTTTCTCATATTAGTCATAAATAACCATGCCTTTCTCCCAAACTACAGGTTTTAAATTTATGTAAAAACCTTATAGCAAATGATAATGTAATTCTACTTTTTCATGAATGTCTTCCACATTGTCCATAAAGACTTTTCAGTAAAACTTCTCTTTGGTATATGGAATTTTGAAAAGACTACTACTATTATTACTGCAATTGCTACTATTATTACAAGGAAACATAATTCCTTATTGTTTGGTTTTTTAAGCTGGAAATCAATTATAAATAATGTACCCACAACAAACAATGCAATATGAAGTGCAATTATAAATACCATATTGCTAAGGAATATCTGTAACATAAATACAAGCGGCAAAACTATAGCCATTGATGTAATCGGAAGTCCATGATAATACTTATTGGCGCCGTCCTCTTCCTGCTGACGTCTTGTCTCAAGCACATTGAAATACGCAAGTCTTATAACAGAACAAATACAGTAGTAACCGATTATTAAACAGCCGATTATTCCTCTTACACCAAGAAGATGACATATCAAAGCCGGAAATACTCCAAAGCAGACTACATCACACAATGAGTCTATCTGCACACCAAATAGCTTTTCATCATCTGTCCTGTTTTTCTTACTTCTTGCTATCTTTCCATCAAACATATCACAAAGTCCTGACAACGCAAGACAGAAAATAGCTGTTCTGAATCTGCCTGCTGAAGCCTGTGTCATACCAAATACCGATATAAAAAGACTTACATATGTAAGAACCACCGTATAATCATAAAATCCTATCATTGTTTTCTCTCCTTTTTGTAAACCATTGTCCAGTATGCTACCCCGGTCATAACTGCACTAATTAAAAGTTGTGTATAATACGTAAGTCCCCTGCTTACTATCATAACAGGAAGTGTATATTCACTTCCACATATTGGTACAAATATATCCCTGAATAATTTCTCGCTTATACCAAGTCCTCCCGGAAGAGGAAGCATATCTACTGCAACTGATATCATCCCCTGCAAAGATATGATGGTAAACGCCCCAAACTCTTTAAGACTAAACGAAATATATACAATATAAGTAACTGCAAATAAGATAATCCTCTGAATGAATGTTATCCAGAACACATTCCATATAACAATCTTATGACTTCCAAAATATTCCGCAACCTGACGGTATTTTTCCATGGAAATGTGAATTTTTTCTATATATCTTTCTTTTCTCTCTGCAAATTTTTCTTTTCTTCCAATAAAACCTGCTATATAACCGGCTGCGTTAAGACACCATATACATATATTTTCTGCAAGCATTGGATGAAATACGAGCAGCAGCATACCTGCAACACATATTACATTCAGGACTATGCCAAGATAACACCAGCCTATAATCGGTTTCAGATACATTATAATGGATGACGGCCTTATAATAAGAATCGCCAAACCTATAACTACAAGGACAAGCTTATACGTAATCGTTACTATCATAAGAACAAGCGTAGATACCGTAAGTGGCAGCTTATCCTTCTTCATGAAATAAAGCTGTGCAGGCTGGCCTCCTGTAGCCGATGGTGTTATAAGACTGAAAAAGAATCCTACAAATGAAAATAAAAAGCAATGCGTGAGTTTAACTTTTTCTCCAAGATTCCTAAGCATATAAAAAATTACTACAGATTCACACTCTATAAAAACTACAACAGCAATTACTCCGATGATCCATAAAGCAATGTTACCCTCTTTAAGATAATGAACTATACTTCCTATGTCTTCGCCATGAAACACAGAATATAATGTCAGAATTATTACCAGCATCAGAAAGCTTACGTTAAAAATATTCTTTTTACTCATAACCTTCCTTTCCAAACAAACGGATATTTATTTTGTCAAATATCTTCATTGTATACTTATAAAGATTTGTATGCGTAGTTATATAATAACATAATTCTGCAATAAATAAACCTGCTGCCACATCTATAAGATAGTGCTGCTTTGTAAACTGTGTTGAAGCACACACAAGAAGTGCAAATACCATCGAAAATCCTCTATACCAGACTGGTATTTCTTTCCTGCCCCTTATTCCAATAAAGCACATCCAGCTTACAAGACAATGAATTGACGGAAAAAGATTGGTCGCATCATCTATACTGTAAACAAATCTTGTAAGTATCTCTGACAGGCCGCTGCCAGTAACATCAGGCCGTACATTGGTTGTTGGTATCAATATAAAAAATATACCACATATTATACGTGACATATAATCCGCAGTAGCAAATTTAAACCACTCTTCTTTACCTGTACGTGTGATCAATATATAATTGACACCCCAGAATACAAAACATATCAGATAAATATACATCCACTGCGATACAAATGGAATCTTTCTGTCCCATGATGATGTAAAATCATAATGTTTAGCACCTTTCATAAAGATCTGGCATCCTGAATAAACAATCTGATTTACAACAAAGCAGAATATAACAGATAAAAATCCATATTTGGGAATAACTTTTCCTATCCCAGATGAATACCATTTACTAAATTTATTGCCCTTCATCAAAAATTCTCTCTTTCATCTTTTAAAAATTCACCCTTTTTATCCGGTCATAAACCCAGACAGATAAAATATATTATTTTTTCTCATCCTTATCATCATCTTTGTCTTTATTCAATATAACTTCATATACCAGCTTATATGCATACAGGAATACAGGGATTATAATTGTAGCCGCAATGCAGCCTTTAAAAAGACTCTGTGTATATGGAGTTGCCATAATTCCAGATATAAGCGTCAAAACATACATTCCAACAAGTAGTATTACACCTGCAAGTGCAATTATTCTTTTTATTTTATCCATAAATAACCTCAAATTTTTTCTTCATAACAGTTGTTTTATTCAGCACCATGAATATATTCAAAATATTCTTTTATTTTCTTTTCATAGCCATTGTCAGATGGCACATAAAACTTTCTTCCAACAAGCTCGTCTGGAAGATACTGCTGCTTTACATAATGCTTTGGATATGCGTGGGCATATTTGTAGTCAGTGCCATGACCAAGCTTTCCTGCACTTTTATAATGAGCATCCTTTAAATGATTAGGGACACCGCTTATCTTTTCATTTCTGACGCACTCCATAGCATCATCTATGGCGCATATAGCAGAATTGCTCTTTGGTGCACTTGCAACATAAGCCGCTGCCTGTGCAAGAACTATCCGACCCTCCGGCATGCCAAGTCTTTCTACCGCCTGTGCCGCATTTACAGCCACGACAAGTGCCTGTGGATCTGCATTTGATACATCTTCTGCTGCACATATCATAATTCTTCTTGCTATAAATGTTACATCTTCACCCGCATAAAGCATCCTTGCAAGATAGTATACAGCCGCATCAGGATCTGAACCACGCATACTTTTTATAAACGCTGATATTGTATCATAATGATTGTCACCTGTTTTGTCATATCTGACAACCCTTTTCTGTATACACTCACTCGCTACATCAATTGTTATGTGGATTATTCCATCTGCACTTCTTTCAGTTGTAAGAACCCCAAGCTCGATCGCATTAAGCGCAGCCCTTGCATCTCCTCCTGCTATATCTGCAAGAAATTCAAGTGCATCATTATCAATCTGTGCCTTATAAGAACCAAGTCCTTTTTCTACATCTGTGACTGCACGAATTATAAGCTTTTTGATATCTTCTGATGACAGAGGTTTAAGTTCAAATATAACTGACCTTGATATGAGAGCTCCATTTACCTCAAAGTAAGGATTTTCCGTTGTTGCCCCGATAAGAATAACCGTTCCGTCCTCTACAAACGGAAGCAGATAATCCTGCTGTCCTTTGTTGAACCTGTGTATTTCGTCAACAAATAAAATTGTTCTTCTGCCGTACATACCGGCATTGTCTTTTGCCTTTGATATAACATCTTCCATATCTTTCTTGCCGGCCTGTGTAGCATTGATCTGCATAAATTCTGCACTTGTCGTATTGGCAATTACTTTGGCAAGTGTAGTCTTTCCTGTTCCCGGAGGACCATAAAATATGATCGAACTTAACTTATCAGCCTTAATCGCCCTGTATAAAAGCTTATCTTTGCCAATAATATGTTCCTGTCCCACTATCTCATCAAGTGATACAGGTCTTAAGCGTGAAGCAAGCGGCGATTCCTCTTCCTTTGACTGCTCACGCATATAATCAAATAAATCCATTTTGTTCCTCATTCCTGAATAAACTCTATATAAATATAACAATCCGGCATACTATCTTTACTGCCGATGTTTTTACTCACATCTTATTCCACACTAGACCGGAAAAACCGGTTCTCCATCAACAATTGCGAAGTAAATATCCTCACTATCGTCAATAACTGCCTGTCCCACTGTTGCTTCAACTACCTTTTTTACAAACTGATCACATAAGTCTTCTTTAACAAGAAGTTTCATAATAACCTTATCCGAATACTCTGTATCAATAGTTGTAAGCTCCATCTGTGCTGCTATGTACTGAAGCTTTCCTATACCATTATAATCTGTTTCTATGATAACCTTTTTTCCATGTTCCTTTGCAACAATCTTACTTGCTGCAAGCCCTGCCTGTGTTGCCTGGGAATATGCTCTGACAAGACCACCGGTACCAAGAAGTGTCCCTCCAAAATATCTTGTCACGATTACAAGCACATTTCTTATGTTGGCACCTGTAAGCACTTCAAGTATAGGTCTGCCCGCTGTTCCTGCCGGCTCCCCATCATCCGTACACCTTGTTATCCCGCCTCTTTCGCCGAGTACAAACGCGAAGCAGTTATGCCTTGCATCCCAGTATTTTTTCTTTGTTTCCTCTATTATTGCTGCTGCCTCTTCTTCTGTCTTTACAGAAAATACATTAGCAATAAACCTTGATTTCTTCTCTACTATCTCATCGCTTCCGCCACTATAAACTATATTATATGGTGTCACTACCCTTGTACCTCCGAATCTTCCTAAACTGCGCATATAGCGAAACAACCGCACTTATCAAAACCAATATATAAAAGCTGACACCCCTGCTTAAAAGCATAGCTGATACAGCTATACTGTGTCCCATAACAGGCGCAAACAGTGCCACAAAGAATCCTTCATTTGCCCCGACCCCTCCGGGAAATGGGAGTATATCTATACATACAGATACAAAGCTCTGAAGTATTATTATATCCATCCAGGAATAGCTTCCTCCGCCAAGAGCGAGATATACAAACCATGTAACTGCAAAGTAGGCAATTCTCTGTATAAATGTAGTTATAAATACCCATACAGAAGTACCGATATGTGTTCTCATATATACGGCACCTTCCTGATATGATTCAAGCATCTTTTCAAGCCTGAAAATGAAGGCCTTCTTGCACAGTACCAGGAA
>CAZFFA010000007.1:14602-23639 GCA_964517955.1 uncultured Jutongia sp.
TCAAGCATCTTTTCAAGCTTTTCCTCTATTTTTTCTTTATGTTTCACGATATGAAACTTATGCAGGAGCCATGTAACAAAATAAGCAATTTTTTGTGCCCCTGTTTTTGAAAAAACGATTATAGAATATAGAAGGATCGATACTACATTAACTATTATACCTATGACAAACAGCCACATATATCCTCCAAGATATCGGACAGCCATTCCGTGATGGAATATAAATACATACCCCTCAAATACAACAAGAACTATTTTATATATTATAGTCCAAAAAAGAAGCGTAACAGAAGATGCTCCCGCATTGATGCCATCGTCATGCATATAAAGGACCTGCATAGGCTGTCCACCTGAAGCAGACGGAGTAATTGCATTGAAAAAGAATCCAATAAATGAATATCTCACACATGCGTGTGCACTGCTCTTTATGCCAAGCGAGCGAAAGATTATAAGCATCGACATTCCTTCCATCACAACATAGGTAACAGCCGCAACTGCCGAAAGAAAAATGTATGAATTTTTTGCACCCTTAAGTGCAGCAATTATCTCCCCAAGATCCTGATCCCTTAATAGCACATAAAGAACTGCACCAACCAGTATAAGCATAAATAAAATATTGATATAATATTTTTTATTCTTCTGCATTAACGCCTCCTGTTATGTAAAGGTCCTCTCAGAAACTTCTGAACGAAGAATTTTGAGAGTACCTTTAATATACAATTTCCACAATACTTTATGTATTTTATCATAGACAGCGTAATGATTGTCTTAAAAATTAATTACGATTTATATATCCCGGCTAAAGACGGACTGTTACACGAATTATCACTTTAATAACCCATGTACCGCCGGGAACAATTCGATGCTTCTTTCAAGTATTCCCTTGACATATGCTATAAATATTCCATAGTTTACAATAGGTACACCCTGCATTTCTGCACGATAAATCCTGTGCTTCATCTCTTTTTCATGAAGTGTACATCCACCACAATGAATTATAAGAGAATACTTTGAAAGATCAGCTGGAAATTCTGTGCCACTGCATGTTTCTATCTGAAGCTTTTTGCCTGAATGTACGTTAAGCCAACGTGGGATCTTAACTGTCCCAATATCGTCACACTGTCTTCTGTGTGTACATCCCTCGGCTATAAGAACCCTGTCACCATCTTTAAGTCTGTCTACTGCCATAACCCCTTCTACAAGTTTTAAAAGATTGCCCTTATGCCTTGCAAAAAGGATTGAAAATGATGTAAGTGGAATATCCTTTGGAACTATAGGCGATACTTCACCAAATGCCTGTGAATCAGTTATAACCATCCTGACATTACCGTCAAGCTTTTTAAGTGTGTCTGCAAGCTCCGGCACCTGTGTTACAACTGCTACTGCCTGATTGTCAAGAAGATCTCGTATAACCTGCTGCTGCGGCATAATAAGTCTTCCCTTCGGTGCTGCTGAATCAACCGGAACTACAAGCACTACGATATCATTTTTCTCAACAAGATCACCAACTATATGAAGCTTTAAATCTGTATCAGGAGCCTGTGAAATGAGTGCATCCTTAAGTTCTTCCAGTCCCGTTTTTTGGACAGTACTTATTACATTAACAGGTACAGCAGCATTTTTTGTGGCAACCTTATTGCGGATTTCTTCTGCCTTTATATCATCTATAATGTCTGATTTATTCAATACGATAATATATGGAATTTTCTTTTCCTCGACTACGGATATTATCTCAAGCTCCCTGTCCGGTATTCCACGTCTGCTTTCTATATCTTCATCTGTCATGGTCGATATATCTATAACAATAAGAGCTATATCAGTTTTGTTAAGAACCTGCATAGCCTTTTCAACACGCTTTGCGCCAAGTTCTCCTTCATCATCAAGCCCCGGTGTATCTATAAACATACATGGGCCAAGAGGAAGTATTTCCATTGCTTTTGAAACAGGATCGGTAGTAGTTCCTTTTACATCTGAAACTATAGCAAGATTCTGTCCTGTGATTGCATTTATCACGCTCGATTTTCCTGCATTTCTCCTACCATATATGGCTATCTGAAGTCTGTCTCCCTGTGGTGTCGTATTTAAGCTCATATCCTATTCCTCCTATATTATTGTCGCTTTATTGTAACAGTTCAGCCTTTATATCACTTATATTGACAGTAATTTTTGTCACATTTTACTCTCTTATCTGACCGTCGCCACAGATAAGATATTTCATGGTTGTCATCTCACGAAGTCCCATCGGTCCTCTGGCATGAAGTCTCTGTGTAGATATTCCTATCTCTGCCCCAAATCCAAATTCTCCACCATCAGTAAATCTTGTAGAACAGTTTACATATACACATGCTGAATCTACTTCCTTCTGGAATTTTTCTGCGTTCTTGTATGATTCCGTTATGATACATTCTGAATGACCTGTTGAATACTTCTGTATATGCTCTATCGCTTCTTCTATACTGTCTACCACCTTTACAGACATAATATAATCATTATACTCTGTTGCATAATCTTCATCTGTAGCATCGACTACACAATCACCAAGTATACGTTTTGTCTCTGCGCATCCTCTTATCTCTACATTGTGGCTTTCAAATCTTTTCCTTAGAAGTGGCAGGAATTTTTCTGCTATCGACTTGTGTACAAGACATGTCTCCAATGCATTGCATACACTTGGACGCTGTGTCTTGCCATTGTCCGTTATATTAAGTGCCATCTCCATATCAGCACTTTCATCTATGTATATATGACAATTGCCGCTTCCTGTCTCTATGACAGGTACTGTTGCATTATTTACAACAGCTTTAATAAGTCCCTTTCCACCACGAGGAATAAGAACATCTATATAACCGTTGGCCTTCATCATCTCTGTAGATACTTCTCTTGATGTGTCTTCCACAAGCTGTATTATTTCTCTTGGAAGTCCACATACCTCTACTGCATCCTGCATAAGCTTCATAAGTATTTTGTTGGAATTGATTGCTTCTTTTCCGCCTCTAAGTATCGCTGCATTGCCGCTTTTTATACAAAGTGCAGCCGCATCAACTGTTACATTTGGTCTTGATTCAAATATAATTCCAATTACACCCATAGGAACTCTTATCTTTGTAATCTTCATTCCATTTGGACGTGTATAACCTTCTATAACTTCCCCAACAGGATCTTTAAGTGCCGTAAGAGCTATACATGCATCAGCAATGCCATCTATACGCTCCTTTGTAAGCCTTAACCTGTCAGTCATTGCTTCTGATATGCCATTGTCCTTTGCAGCCGCTATATCCTTTGCATTTTCTTCAATTACTGTATCAGCATTGGCTCTGAGCACTTCTGCAATCTTTGTAAGTATCTCATCTTTTTTTGCTGTTCCAGCAGAGGCTATGCAGTTTTTTGCATTTTTTGCATTTGTTCCAAGCTTTTCAATATATCCCATAATCATTTTCCTTTCTTAACATATAGATTCTTATTCTATTGTGCAATACTTTATCAACTATTTTAATAATGTATAAATTAAACCTAAATCGTCGCCATTATAACAAACTGTTGTAAAATTCTATTTGTTTTATATAATAGCGACGATTTTAATTCTAATTTCTATTTACTTTTCTATTGCTTTTGTGCAGGCTAATGCAAGACTTCCCGGACCAATATGACATGACACACTAAGTGAAAGTGGATATACATCCACCTTGTCAACACCAAATCTTTCCATAACAGTCTTTTTAAGTTCCTCTGCTGCCTCTTCATTCTGTGTATGAGCTATCTCCAGATGAATATTGCTGATATTTTCCATGCCGCCAAAACGGTTGTTGATATCATCTTCTATAGCCTGAAGCATCTTGCTTACACCCTGCTTCTTTGTACGTGCTATAGTAAATGCATCAAGCTTTTCGCCCTGTATCTGTAATACCGGTTTAAGTCTTAATGCTGAGCCAAGCGCTGCTGCAGCCGGTGTGATTCTTCCACCCTTGCGAAGATATTTAAGAGTATCAAGCATAATATAAATACTTGATTCAAACTTAACTTTCTCAAGGTATTCCTTTATATCTGCAGCCTTCCATCCCGCCTCTGCAAGCTCAATAGCGTCAAGAACTGACTGTCTCTGTGTAACTGATATACGCTGATTGTCAACAACGAAAACTCTGCCGTCATATTCCTGTGAAAGCATCATGGCTGTATGGCATGAACTAGAAAGACCGCTTGACATAGGTATATAAACTACTTCGTCAGCCTCTTCCAATGCTTCCTCCCATATCTTCATAACATCTTCAGGTGATGGCTGTGATGTAGATATATCAACATTGTCACCAAGATGCTTAAAAAATTCTTCCTGGCTCAGACTTATTTCTTCATAATACATATTGCCATCTATAAGAAATGGCATCGGTACTACTCTTGCACCGATTTCTTTTGCTTCTTCAAATGTAATTCCACTATTGCTGTCTGTAATAACTGCTATTTTACTCATATTCACCTCTAACAATCTATTTCAAGAATCCGTTTACTATCTGTTCTTCTGCTTCAGCTTCTGTAAGACCAAGAGTCATAAGCTTAATAAGCTGTTCTCCCGCAATTTTTCCTATGGCAGCTTCATGAATAAGTGCCGCATCTATATCATTGGCAGTAAGCTGAGGTATAGCACTTACACTTGCATGATCCATGATAATCGCATCACACTCTGTATGGCCTGTACATTCGTTATTGCCGTTTATCTTTGAATTAAACACCTGTTTGGAATTCTGCTTTGCTACGGAACGTGATATAACATTGGCACTGCTGCCTTTTCCATTCATATCTACAACAAAGTTTGTTTCCGCAGTCTGTGTTCCATGTGTCATGATCTTCTCATGAATAACTAAAGATGCATTGTCTCCAAGAACAGCTTTCGTATCACGTATAGTAGAATCGACACCTTTTATCTGTACGGTGTCCATCTCCATATAGCCGCCCTCTTCGATATTTACTACAGTTGTAGGATTAAGTATACGCTTACCTGTACCATCTCCCTCACCATAATGCTTCTCTATATATTTAACTCTTGCACCTTTTTTTATATAAAATGTATGAATACCATCATGCTCTGATGTATCAACACCACAGTTATGAATACCACAGCCTGCAACGATTGTCACATCGGCATCTTCACCTATATAAAAATCATTGTAAACCATATCTTTCAGACCTGACTCGCTTAGAACAACCGGTATATGGACACTTTCATTCTTAGTTCCCGGCTTGATTATGATATCTATCCCCGGCTTGTCCTCTTTTGTAACTATATCTATATTGGCTGTAGTATTGCGGCCCTCTAATTTTCCATTGGAACGAATATTGTAAGCACCTTCCGGAACTTCATGGATATCCGCTATCTGTTCAAGTAGGTTCTTTTCTATTATATCCATCGTAATTTCCTCCGAGATTTTATTACTTTTTTCTTTTATAACAGTTCATTTTCCTTTATTCATAAATCCTGACAACAGACTGTCATTTGATGCCACGGATTGCTTTACTGCATCTTGCTGACAAGTGTCTGACAGGCGATATCATTCTTCATGAGTTTAGGCATAACTTTATCTTTGCTGCCTTCATCGATTATCTCTCCATCAGCTACTACGATAATTCTATCTGCTATATTAAGTATTCTTTCCTGATGAGAAATTATAAGTATTGAACCCTGTATCTTCTTATACATTTTCTCAAATACCTGTATAAGATTCTGGAAGCTCCAAAGATCTATTCCTGCTTCCGGCTCATCAAATATAGAAAACTTTGTTCCTCTTGCCATAATCATGGCAATCTCTATACGCTTGACTTCACCACCGGAAAGACTGTCGTTTAGTTCTCTGTCAATGTAGTCTTTGGCACAAAGCCCAACCTCTGACAGATAATCACAGGCTTCTGACATAGTTATGTCTCTTCCTGCTGCAAGCTTTATAAGATCCATAACAGTAAGGCCCTTAAATCTTACAGGCTGCTGAAAAGCAAAACTTATTCCTTTATTGGCTCTTTCCGTAATGGATAAATCCGTAATATCCTCTCCATCAAGAATAATTCTTCCGGATGTAGGCTTTATGATGCCGGCTATCATCTTTGCAAGAGTAGATTTACCGCCACCATTCGGTCCTGTTATAACTACAAGATGCTCATCTATAGTTGTTGTTATATTCTTAAGAATTTCTTTTTCCTTACTATCTTCACTGACCTGATAACTTACATTCTGCAATTCCAGCATATAAATACTCTCCATTCTATATTGTGTGTGACTGGTACAAAGCACCCTTTTGACACTTTAATCTTATATTTCATATATAACATAATCTTTAGAAATGACCTCTAAAGCTATATTATATATGAAATAACAGGCAATTACAACACCTTTTGCTTGCATGTGCGGGCTTCACGTAGTATGATGATTAGCGTGTAACAATTCCGGTGTAAAGTTATATAGCAGCGAAAAAGATATACGGAGGTGATTTTATGCATCGCTTTTTAAGAGCCATTGGTTTCAGCAATATTAATTCCAGACCGGATTTAGATAAAATTCTTGGAACTATCATGAACAAACCTGATACGAATCGTAAAGCAAAAATTACAGAAGGAACTACATATACTGAAATGAGCATGGAATTTGCCCGCCGCATAGGAATCACTGTTCGTGGAGAATATGATAAGCTTGGTTTCTTTCATCTTGATCATTATTTTCCATACTGTGCAAGTTCTCTTATAATTTCACAGGAAGAGATCACTTTTAATAAACGTGTAGATACCAATGCATACACAGGAATGTGTGATGATATCAGGCTCGGTATATCAATGATATTTTATCTCCAGAATGCTATTGATTATATGCAGTTAAATCTAAAAGACAACACACCATATAAATCAAGACTTTCGCTGTCGGGGCTTTCACTTGAAGGCAGCATTATACTTGGTTTAGATATTCCTGAGGATGTACGAAAAAAGAGAAATTATGACTCTTACCTGAAGAAACAGCTTATAACCCAGGCAAAAAACGGCGATCAGGATGCAATAGACAGCCTGACAGTAGATGAGATCGACCAGAGCACAAGACTTAATAAACGCATAAAACACGAAGACCTTTACAGTATAGTGGAATCCAGCTTTATTCCATATGGTTCTGAATCTGACAATTACTCTATACTCGGTACAATAGTAAACTGGAGCTGCGTTACCAATTCATATACCAATGAAGATGTTTATGAGCTTCTTATCAATTGTAATGATATTGTGCTTACGGTCTGTATAAATAAAAAGGACCTTGTTGGAGAACCAATGATCGGACGCAGATTTAAAGGCGTCATATGGATGCAGGGTCATGTAGATTTTATGAAAATATAAATTTAATACACCATATATTACGCCTATGGCATAATATAGATGTTGTGGTCAAAAGGTATTTTGACCACAACTGATGCCACGTATTGCTCCATTGCTACGCAATTTTCGCAATCCTATAAACACCTCCAATCCTTTTTGTCGGTGTTTGGCGGGTCAAGCCACCAGCTAGTAATTTGTATATAAACATACATTACTAGCTGCTTTTGACCCTTGCATCATAATATATGGTGTATCATTTGTTTTTATCTTGTATTCTGATTCATCTTTTTTAAGAAGTATCTTACTTTTTCCGTTCTCATTATATCTTATATGGCAATCACAATATTCTGTCGGTTTCGTTCCTTTTACAAAATACTCTGTTCTCATATCATTGCCATCCTCTGCTTTGTCACACAAGCCTTTTATTGCAATGTTACCACATTTTGTACATATGCTGCAGGATTCTATGTCTGACGGAATGTTATTTTTTTTGTCCTTAAATCCCTTTAACTTATGAACTTTTTCCATGATTTTTTTCCACATGGGCAGACTGTCGAAAGAAGAATGTGACATTTTGTTTTCATCATATCCATTCCATATTCCGGCAGTATAATACGGCGTAAAACCTTCAAACCAGAAATCTGCACCGTCATCAGTGCTTCCAATCTTCCCTGCCTGAGACATTTCTATTTTATCGAACTTAACGTTTTTGCCTGATTCGGTATTTATTATACCGCTCATGGCATCTGTCAAAAGCCATGATGTTGATTCTTTCATCACCTGCTTTGTCTCCGGTTCATTGTCGATAAGAACATCTCCATTGCGGTCTATAATTTTAGTATAAAATGACGGTTTTATATATTTTCCACCATTGGCTATACTTGCATATGCAGCCGTCATCTCAAGATTTGTTACACCGTCTGTCAGTTTGCCAAAAGCTATAGGGAAACGTATATCTGTATAATTTTTTCCATTTTCATCACGTCTTTTGTCTACAAGTGTAGTAATCCCCATATCTGTAAGATAATCAAATCCTGTCTGAGGAGAAACCTTCTCAAGAGTTTTAACAGCTACTATATTACTTGAATCAACTATCGCATCACGTAACGTTGTCAGACCTTTGTATAGATCATTACCTCTCACTATAAAATCACTTGTTCCCGGATATTTATAAGGTGCATCGTCAAAAACATCCGCAAGTGTAGCTCCACATGTATCAATTGCAGGAAGATATGTTGATAATACATCCAAAACAGAACCCGGCTGCCTTTTTGTAATAGTAGCACGATTTATATTCATATCATCTACTTTATCGCCTCTTCCACCCACTATCGCCCTTACACGACCCGTAGCCTGTTCAATAAGTACAAATGATGCCTGTGGCTGTTTAATAAAGTTAATGTTTTCTCCGACAATCTTCTCCGAATTAAGTACATTATTCTTCTTGAAATTCTCAATATCACTTAGTGCTTCTGATTCATCTTTGTAATAAAGATTTGCTTTTTTTCCTTTTTTATTGGCAATATACGACTTTATATCTTTCTCCGAATATTCCTTCTGATCACCTGCTGAGTTTTCTACCGTAAGATGATATGAAAGATACTTTGTTGAATCTTTTGGATAATATCTGTCATCATTGATAACATCATTGCATATTTTCTGTATCTCACTATCCTGACATGTATATATCTTAAGTCCGCTTCGAT
>CAZFFA010000007.1:23649-26872 GCA_964517955.1 uncultured Jutongia sp.
AGCATTGTAAGCCTGTGTTTCTGTGTATCCAAGCTTTTCCATAAGATCATTTACTACATTGTCTATAAGCGCATCAAAATAGTATGAATTTTCGACATTCTCTTCTATATTCTTGCCATCATTGGCTTCTTTTATATATGTGTACACGTCATCGCCAAGTGCATCCTCGTATTCATCTTCTTTTAAATACCCCTCATCAAGCATCTTTTTAAGAACTGTTTTTCTCCTCTGGGAATTGGCCTCCTGATTGTTTACAGGGTCATATGCTGAAGGATTTCCTCCTATCGCAGCAAGAACTGACGCTTCAGATGCATTTAATTCTGATACGGGTTTATCGAAATACCATCTGCTTGCAGCCCCGACTCCAAGAGTATTTTTTCCGAGATTTATAGTATTCAGATAATATTCAAGAATCTGGCTTTTATCGACATTATTTTCAAACTCTATAACAAGACACTGCTCCTGTATTTTTCTTGATATTCTTGCAAAAAATGTTTTTTCATTGCCTCCACCAAACATCTGATTCTTAAGAAGCTGCTGTGTTATTGTATATGAATCCTCTGTTAAGCTGTTGTCATTTGTTATACCAGAATATACTGCCCTCATGAGAGCCTGAAGATCGATACCTTTGTGATCGTAAAATCTCGGATCTTCCATTGCTACAAATGCATTTTTCACAACATCCGGAATGTCATCGATCTCAACATATTCCCTGTTGGCATCAAAACTTGTTATCTTCTGAATAGCCTTACATTCATTGTCATATACAACTGTATCATATCCACCCGGTGTCAAATCAAGCTCTGTTATATCCGGTGCACTGTCTATAAGTCCCCTGACAATACCTGCTATTCCAAAACATACTGTCAATACAACAATTATAGCTACAGTCACGCCAAAAATCTGCAAATACATTTTTGCTTTATTTATATTTTTTGTTTTTGATGAGGAAAAAGTCTCTATCCTCTTATCTATCTCACTCTCACTATATTTCATATTTTCCCATTCTGCCACATAAACAGTAACACTTTTAATTCTATAGCAAACATGGTTAAGCAAAATCACGCTTAACCATGTTTTTCAAACCAGCACTGCTGATTTACCTTATCCTGCTTTATTCGTTTTACACAGTCAGATTGTGTTATTAACGATGAATGATTTCATGTCTCTTAGGACCATTAGATACCATCTTAATTGGTACTCCAATTTCTTTTTCGATAAACTCAATATATTTACGACAGTTTTCAGGAAGCTTGTCATATTCCTTGATACCACGTATATCACACTCCCAGCCTGGAAGCACTTCATATACAGGTTTAGCTTTTGCAAGCTTTGATGTTACAGGGAAGTCTTTTACTACTTCACCATCAATTTCATATCCTACACATACAGGAATTTCCTTGAGATATCCAAGACAGTCAAGAACTGTAAGAACTACTTCTGTAGCACCCTGAATCTCACAGCCATAACGTGTAGCAACTGCATCAAACCATCCCATGCGACGAGGGCGGCCTGTTGTAGCACCATATTCTCCGCCGTCTCCACCACGTTTACGAAGTTCTTCAGCCTCTGTCTCATCAAGAATTTCACTAACAAATTCTCCTGCTCCTACAGCACTTGAATAAGCCTTAACTACTGTTACAATTCTCTTAATCTCATATGGAGGTATACCTGCACCAATTGCACCATATGCAGCAAGTGTAGAAGAAGATGTAACCATTGGGTAAATACCATGATCCGGATCTTTAAGAGAACCAAGCTGGCCTTCAAGAAGGATATTCTTACCCTCTTTGATAGCTTTACGAAGATATGCTGATACATCGCATACATAAGGAGCTACCATGTCACGATATTCGTGAAGAGTATTGAGAAGCTCTGCCTCATCAAGCTCAGGCTTGTTGTAAAGATGTTTAAGTATAACATTCTTCTGTGCACAGATTCTTGAGATTTTCTCCTTTAATGCATCATCATCCTGGAATAGCTCTGATACCTGAATACCAATTTTTGCATATTTATCTGAATAGAATGGAGCAATACCTGATTTTGTTGAACCAAATGACTTTTTGCCAAGTCTTTCTTCCTCATACTCATCAAATGCAACATGGTATGGCATAAGGATCTGTGCTCTGTCTGATACCAAAATCTTTGGAGCAGGTACTCCTCTATCAACGATACTTTTAATTTCATTAAAAAGATATGGTATATTTAATGCAACACCATTACCAATAATACTTGTTGTATGATTGTAAAATACACCTGATGGAAGTAAGTGAAGTGCGAATTTACCATAGTCATTTATAATTGTATGTCCTGCGTTGCTTCCACCCTGAAAACGTACAATAATATCTGACTCTTCACCAAGCATATCGGTAATCTTACCCTTACCTTCGTCTCCCCAGTTTGCACCAACGATAGCTGTTACCATAATTTCCTCCATTCTGCCGCTTTAGACGGCACCTTATTTTAATTACATAATTATCTTATCAATAGATATATCATCATCTTCTGATAAATCGTAAAAATCATTGCCAACCTGAACAACAGGTCTTGACAGTTCATCCCGGTTAATCATTACAACCCTGCCTATCTTATCAGTGCTAAGATGAACCTCTGCATTGATATACGCCTGTACTGCCTTCTCCAAAAATGGCAGTAAAAATGATGTATCATATTTTTCAATGCCTTCTCTTTCAAACATATGAATAACATCAAACGGACATATCGCAGCCCTGTATACTCTGTCAGATGTCATAGCATCATATGTATCAGCTATTGCAACAATTTTTGCAAATGGCTCTATCTGATTACCCTTATATCCTCCCGGATAACCACTTCCATCACATCTTTCATGATGGCGCATTGCAACTTCTGCAACACGAGGGTCAACATTGAGATTCTTAAGTATATTGTTGCCATGAAGTACATGTGTCTTTACAACATTAAATTCCGAAATTGTAAGACGTCCCTTTTTTCCGATAATCTCGTCAGGAATAAGCATCTTACCTATATCATGTAAAAGACCGGAAAGCGTAAGAACATCAAGTTCGCTCTTACGAATACCGGGATATACGATTCGTCCTATCATATTGCTAAGAAGCGCAACATTCATAGAATGAACGTATGTAACGTCATTGTAATTTCTGATACATTGAAGCATGTCCAGTATATGAAGACTGTTTCGGCTCTTAGACACTATATTCTGAACATCTTCAAGTATAGCATC
>CAZFFA010000008.1:0-26246 GCA_964517955.1 uncultured Jutongia sp.
TGTATTATTGAATTTTCAAGGAACTCATCCCATTTTGCTATGGGAAGTTTTAGTACATTAAAAATTGTTAAATTATATATAGTATTGTATAATACTATATATATGGGTTCAGAGATTAATAAATCTTGAAGAAAGGAGAAATTCTTAATGAGATTAAGAAGAAAAATATTATCAGTGTTGTTGATAGGAACGCTGATATGTACAACATTTACGGGGTGTGGAGACAAAACAAACAAAGAAAAAGCGGAGAAAACGGCTAAAGAAACTGCTGAATCATCTGGAAAGGTTGAACTTAAGGTCTGGGCGGAAAAAGAAGATTTTGATGTAACCAATAAGATGATAGACAGCTTTAAGAAAAAGTATGAAGGACAGGCTGAATTTGACATTAAACTTGAAGAAATGTCAGGTGCAGATACAAAGAACAATCTTCTTGATAGTGTGCATGATGCGGCAGATGTATTTTCACTGCCAGATGATCAGTTGATTAGTATGATAGCAGCTGGAGCGATAGCACCAGTAGCAAATCCGGATGAAGTAAAGAGTGCCAATCTTGACGAGGCTGTAGATGCGGCATCATATGAGGATACGTTGTATGCATATCCTTATTCGGCAGATAATGGATATTTCCTTTATTACAACAAAAAGTATCTTAAAGACAGTGATGTTAAGTCTCTTGACAAAATTCTTTCCGTTGCGAAAAAGCATGGTAAGAAAATGCAGATGCAGCTTGATTCAGGCTGGTATTTATATTCATTCTTTGGAAATACAGGTCTTAATTTCAGCATCAACAGTGATGGTGTAACAAATTCATGTAACTGGAATGCAAAGACCGGAGATATCACAGGTGTAGATATTGCAAAGGCACTGCTTAATCTTACATCAAATCCAGCATTTGACTGTGAGAATGATGACACTTTTGTGAAAAATGCAAAAGATGATAAGGTGATTGCAGGTATAAGTGGCATCTGGAGTGCAATGAGAATCAAAGAAGCATGGGGCGATGACTATGGTGCATGTAAACTTCCTACATATACATGTGCCGGCAAGCAGGTGCAGATGGCTTCATTTATAGGATATAAGATGATGGGTGTAAATGCATATTCCAGTCATCCGGAGTGGGCGCAGAAGCTTGCAGACTGGATGACCAATGAAGAAAACCAGACTCTCAGGTTTCAGGAAAGAAGTCAGGGACCATCCAATAAGAAAGCATCAGAATCTGAAGAAGTTAAAAAAGTTCCGGCTATTCAGGCTCTTATAGATCAGTCACAGTATGGCAGTCTTCAGCGAGTTGCCAATAGCTACTGGGATGCGTGCAGTTCATTTGCATCTACAATAGAAGCGGGAAATCCAGGCAATAAATCTCTACAGAAGCTGATGGATACATTGGTTAAAGGTATAACCAAATCAGTAACAGAATAGGGGGGTTAATATAGGCATGAAAGGAAATAACATGGTTCTTGGAATTAAAAAAATGTCTGAGGATAAAAAGAATCCCGGAAGTAAAAATAAAACTTGGAATAAAAAAGCTCTTGGAATTAAAGCAGTTATACTGATTCCTATACTTATCTTAGGAATAGTAACTATATTTTCTAATGTGACAGCCATATCTAATATCCGCAATGTAAATTCAAGTGCAAGAGAAATATCTGATGTATATACGACAAGTATAAATATGCTTGGAGATATCCAGAGATCAGAGCAGTCAATACATAGAGATGCATTGTCTCATATAGTTGCTACAAGTCTTGATACCATGATAAAAATGGTAGACACCATAAACAGCGAAGAAGAAGTTATGGAGAAAAATATTGCAGAATACAAGAAGATGTGTATCGCCAATGGTAATAAAAAAGATCTGATTGTAATTGAAAATGTTCTTGAGAATAACTATAAGAAGCTGAAGTATGAAATTGCCAATCTTCTTGCGTACAGTGCTGCAGGCTCTAAAGATGAAGCATACACTCTTGCCAATGGCAGAATTGCAAGATACAGCGATAAGATACAGAGAGCAATAGCTAATCTCAACAAAAGCGCAGATAAAGGTGTTAAGCAGTCCAAAAATAATCTTATCAACATATATAACTATGCGATAGTAAGCAATACTGTAACTATAATCATCAGTATAGTGTCAATCTTATTTGTTTTATTCTGCGTAATAAGATTCATTATAAATCCTATGTCACGTATCAACAGAGAGATAAGAGATATCATCTCAGGTATTGATAGGAACGAGGGAGATCTTACCAAACGTGTAAGCATTGCAAGTATCAAGGAAATAGCAGATGTTGGCAATGGATTGAATTTGTTTATGGACAAGCTCCAGCAAATCCTTAAGATGATTATACAAAATACCAATAGCATAGAAAAAATTGTATCTGAGGTTCAGGACAGTATAAAAACATCGAATGATGGTGTAGCAGACCTGTCTGCAGTAACAGAGGAGCTTGCAGCAACAATGCAGGAAGTCGGCAATTCCGCAGGAAATATCAACAAGAATGCTGATTCAATAAATGCTGATGTCGCTCTTATAGCAGAGAAGTCAAACAGTATCAATGAATACTCAAATGATATGCAGATTAACGCTGCAAAGATGGAAGATAATGCAAGAAACAATATGGAGCAGATAAACAGCAAGCTTCAGGAAATTCTCGGTGTGCTTAATCAGGCTATAGAAGATAGCAAGAGCGTTGATCAGGTTAACAGCCTTACAGATGAAATACTTGATATATCAAGACAGACAAATCTTCTTGCGCTTAATGCCTCAATAGAAGCGGCAAGAGCCGGAGAAGCAGGAAAAGGCTTTGCAGTAGTTGCTGATGAGATCAGACAGCTTGCAGATTCAAGCCGAAATACAGCAAGCCGTATACAGAATATCAATGCCGTTGTTAATGAAGCAGTTCATAATCTTTCCGGCAATGCAAACGATCTTATAGATTATATGAATGAGATAATTCTTCCGGAGTTCAACAATTTCCTTCAGAGTGGTGTTGAATATAAAGAGAATGCTTCTTATATAAGTCAGGTAATGAATGAATTTAACGATAAGACAGATCAGTTAAAGAATAAGATGGATAATATTGCCAATTCAATATCTTCAATAAGAACTGCCATAAACGATGGTGCTGAAGGCATCAATGGCGCAGCAGATAGTACCCAGCAGCTTGTAATAGACATGGAGAAGATTAATTCACAGATGGATGAAAACCATGCTGTAGCCAATAATCTTCAAGAAGGAACAGCGATATTTAAGACGTTTTAATAACCAATATGGCGAATAAAGTGCATTTTGCAATGAAAACATGCCACCAAAATTCTAATAAATCGGTTAGAATATTATTGTAAAATAATATTAGTGATATGATTTAGAAAGGTGGGGAGCAATATGCCGATTATAAATGTTAAGAAAAGTAAACGTTGTGCTTTTTGTACTCATTGGGATGACAAAAACAATGAACTTATAAGGCTAGATAATGATGAGTATAATCTTTGGGATTATGACAATAGTACATTCCGGATGTGTTGTTATAGAAATGAGGAAACAAAAGCATCGTCATATTGTAACGGATACAACTGTAAAGTTGAACTAAAATAAAAGTTTTAAAACATAATAAGATATTGATTCGGAATAGAATCATTTTCAGTCAGGCAGTCTCTACAGAGAACTGCCTGATTTTCTATGGAATAGGAAATTGAGTATACAATGGCGGTGTGCAGAGTCAATGTGCTGGCATTGCCTTTTTTGCCGTAGTATATAAATAACTTCTGCCTGATTTGCCAATCTTTTTGATACATCCTATATGGCTGAATATATTCATAGCGGTCTGGGCATAGCGTATGTTTATCTTTGCTGCCAGGGCGTAATCTCTGGCTGTAAATTGTTCGGGGAGACTGTCCGGAATAAGGCACAGATAATCATCAGAACCCCCGATATAAAGTTCATCGACAAGCTTTGTCGGAATACGGTCATATCTTGTAGAACCACGTTTCTTGGTGCTGTTCCAGCCGTTAAGCAGTCTGTATTCTTCTGCATCAACAAGAGTAAGGCAAATGTGGAGATTTTTGTTCGTAAGATATGGTTTTATCTTATACAATTCAAAAAATGCATCATAGAAGCTGCCACTTTTGGGAGATTTTCTTTTGTTGGTGATCTCACCCGTATGTTCATCGATCCATATGATCCATTTTGTATGAACTATAGGATAAACTATGGTTACAGGATATTGCTCAAGAAAAACATCTAATTTTTTGCGCATTGCATTGAAACTTCTTGTCTGAACTTCTATTATCTCATCTTCACGAAGAATATCTGCAACAAAACGTCCGACTTTGATCTCGTGGTGATTTTCATCAGGCTCATAGAAATTTTTAAAAACAGCATGCATTGTTTTTTCTTTTAATGTTCCGATTCCTTTGAAATTGCGTTCTTTGTTTATTATTTTGTCACATGCTATCGTAAATAGATTTTCGTCGTATGTTGATACAGACATTATATATCCTCCGTGGGTATTGAAATTTCATTGTTTGATGTTTGATTATAAAGTTGGCGATGCTGACAGCCCTTGTAAACCTATTGTACATTCGCAGCTATTAAATGTGAATAGTCTATTGTGTAAAAGTGCATACTAGTACAACGAAGTACAGCATTTTAAAGAGACTGTACTATCTGCTGTATGGGAGGTATTGTATGCAGAGCATATTTGATGGGACATATGAGGAACGACAGAATATAATAAAGAAGATACTTCATCTCGATGAAAATTTTGATATCATATGCAGAAATATAGTAATTGGCGGTAAAAAAACAGCATTTTATACGGTTGATGGATATTTAAAAGGCGATACGATGGAAAAACTGATGGAATATGGATATTCTATACAGAAGGAAGATATGCCGGGGGATTATCACCAGTTTCTGCAAAAATTTATGCCCTATGCCGATATTAAAACATTGACTAAAGAAGAGGATTTTATATCTTCTGTATTGTCTGGTATGACATGTATGCTTATAGAAGGATATGAGCAGATTCTTGCGATAGACCTTAGAAATTATCCAGGCAGGAGTGTTGAAGAACCTGATAAGGATAAGGTTCTGCGAGGGTCAAGAGATGGTTTTATAGAGGCACTTGTGCCAAATGTAGCACTTATTAGAAGACGAATACGTGATGTAAATCTTGTGTTTCAAGCAAAGCAGGTCGGACGCAATTCGAGAACAGATGTTGCGGTTGCATATATAAAGGGAAGGGTCGATGAGGATGCACTTAAGATTGTAATGGATAAAATTGACAATGCCAATGTTGATTCGCTTACCATGAATCAGGAGAGTCTGGCAGAAATAATATTTCCAAAGAACTGGTTAAATCCATTCCCTAAATTCAAATATACAGAAAGACCTGATACGGCGGCAGCGTGTCTTTTGGAGGGGAGCATCGTTATAATGGTAGATAATTCTCCTGCCGTTATGGTTCTGCCTACGTCTATCTTTGACATAATAGAAGATGCAAATGATTATTATTTTCCTCCGGTTACGGGCACATATCTTCGCATAAGCAGGATGATAACCAACATTCTTGCGGTATATGTTACACCTGTATTTCTTCTACTGATATCCAATCCACAATGGGTGCCTGACTGGTTAAGCTTTATATTGATAAGGGATGATATAAATGTTGCACCGATTTTTCAGTTTCTTATATTGGAATTTGCAATAGACGGACTTAAGATGGCATCTGTCAATACACCTAATATGCTGACAACACCGCTTAGCATCGTTGCGGGCATAGTATTTGGTGATTATACGGTCAGCTCCGGCTGGTTCAATTCGGAGATTATGCTTTATATGGCATTCGTAGCGGTAGCAAATTATACGCAGAGCAATATGGAACTTACTTATGCGATAAAGTTCCACCGTATGATACTTCTGATAGCTACAGCAGTATTTGGCGTATATGGAATGATAGGCGGAACTGTTCTGCTGGTTGCAGCACTTGCACTCAATAAGACACTTATAGGAAGACGTTATCCGTATCCTCTTATACCATTTGACAAGATACAGCTTATGCAGAGATTTTTCAGAATAAGCCTTGTTAAGTATGAAAAGATACACTATGGAAAATGATGCAAATAGTCAAGTGAAAAATTGAACGAAAAATATTAATAAATAGGAAGAAGTTTGTGATATTGTCTAAATTGATTTTTGAAATAAATTGTGCTAATCTACTTTGGGTGTTTGGAAGAGGGTTAAAAAATTAAAATACTCCCATGTTTTTAACATGAGTTCAGATAGATTGCAGATATCAAAAAAGTGGTATCTAAAAATAACACAGGAGGCGTTAACATGAAATTTATTAAAAAAATGGTTTGGGCAATGTCTATGCTTCTTTGTGCATTTATGATTACACCGGCTGTATCTATGGCTGCTGAATCTGGTGCTGCAGAAGAACTTGGCAAAAGCTTGTCACTCTGGTATTGTATTCCTTTTGCGGGAATGCTTCTGTGTATTGCCATATGCCCGTTGGTAATAGGTGAGTTGTGGGAGAAATATAAGCCTGTGGCGGTGGCATTCTGGTCATTGGCTTTCCTGATTCCGTTTGCTATAAATTATGGAGGAAGCGAAACATTAGAGCAGTTTCTTGAAGTAGTATTTCGTGATTATATTACATTCATTGTTCTACTTTTTGGTCTTTTCTGTGTAGCAGGCAATATTGCACTTGAAGGTGATCTTGCCGGTACACCAAAAGTAAATGTGTTTATGCTTCTTATAGGTACTTTACTTTCAAGCTGGATAGGAACAACAGGCGCAAGTATGCTTATGATCCGTCCTCTTATACGTGCCAATAAATGGCGCAAGAGAAAGGTACAGATAGTAGTATTCTTTATATTCCTTGTATCTAATATAGGTGGTTGTCTTACACCGGTTGGTGATCCTCCACTTCTTATGGGATTTATGAATGGAGTAGACTTCTTCTGGAGTTTACATCTGATACCTGTACTTTTATTGAATATAGTTCTTCTTCTTGCATTGTTCTTCGTAGTTGATCTTCATGCATACAAAAAGGATATTGCGGAAGGTCTTAAACCTGAAGTGAAAGAGAACAAAGCTCCTATTCGTCTTGTAGGTGCTAAAAATATAATATTCCTTGTAATGATAGTTGGAGCAGTTATTCTTAGTGGTATACTTCCAAAGATGGTTCCAGCATTTGCAGGAAGTATTCATATATACAAGAGTGTAGAGTTTGGTTATGCATCACTTCTTGAGGTAGTAATAATTCTGCTTGCTGCATTCTTATCATACAAGACAACCAATAAGCAGGTAAGAGAAGATAACCATTTTACATGGGATGCTATAGAAGAAGTTGCAGTATTGTTCATTGGTATATTTATAACTATGATACCGGCACTTCTTATACTTAGCGTAAAAGGTAGTGACCTTGGAGTATCTAAGCCTTGGCAGTTCTTCTGGATCACAGGATGTTTATCAAGCTTCCTTGATAATACACCAACATACCTTGTATTCTTCAAGACAGCAGTTTCACTTGGTCTTACACACGGCATAGCCGTAACGGGTGGATTTATTCCTAAGATTATGCTTATGGCTATATCATGTGGTGCCGTATTTATGGGTGCTATAACATACATCGGAAATGCACCAAACTTCATGGTTCGTTCTATCGCAGAAGAAAATGGTATCAAGATGCCATCATTCTTTGGTTATATGGCATGGTCACTTAGCTGTCTTATACCGGTATTTTTGATCGATATGCTTATATTCTTCCTGTAGAATGTAAGTGCATAAAGACTGACAATAATTGATGGTAAAAATATTATTATTGAATAGTTTTAAACTTTCTTAGGGAGTGTTCGTCTGGTGCGACACTCCCTAAGTTATTTATATGAAACTTTGTTATCTGACGTAACAGTTCAGCCATAAAAATATAATAGGCAATATTTGAGCTTGCTCATTGTATTGCTTATTATATTTTTATGGTGGAATAGCCTTTCATTTCTGAAATGAAATAAACAAAAGCTGCGCAGCAGCGACTGACAGCTTGCTGGCAGGTTTATGAATTGAAGAAATGATAGGCTGAACTGTTACTATCTGACTCTTTGAATGTACTATAAATATTGACACCCCATATAATAGGCTATAATATTATGATGATACAAGGGTCAAGCTGTCAGATTATTGTACAAAAAGATAAAGATGCGATATAAAAGAAAGGAATAACAAGCGGTGATATTTGATACACATGCTCATTATGAAGATGAGCAGTTTAATGAAGATAGGAATGAGCTTCTTGCTTCAATGAAAGAAAATGGTGTGGGAAGAATAGTTGATGTAGGAGCAAGTATAGAATCCACAAAAGGGGCAGTAATGCTTGCGCATAAATATGATTTTATCTATGCGGCGGTAGGGATACACCCTGATGGTGTGGCAGAACTTACAGAAGATCATATGGGATGGCTTAAAACTCTGGCAGCGGATGAAAAAGTTGTTGCAATAGGTGAGATAGGCCTTGATTATCATTATGAAGACCCTGTCAGGGACATTCAGAAGGTGTGGTTTGAAAGACAGCTTGAGCTTGCACATGAAGTTGGTCTGCCGGTATGCATACACAGCAGAGAAGCGGCAAAAGACACACTCGATATAATGAAAAAGCACAATGCAGACAAGCTTGGCGGAGTAATTCACTGTTTTTCGTATAGTACGGAGATGGCACAGACTTATATAGATATGGGATTTTATATAGGTGTAGGTGGTGTTGTTACATTTAAGAACAGCAAGAAGCTTAAAGAAGTGGTGAAAAATATTCCACTTGAACATATTGTTCTTGAAACAGATTGTCCATATATGGCACCTGTGCCAAACAGAGGAAAGCGTAACTCATCAATTTACCTGCCATATGTAGTTGCTGCTATTGCCCAGATAAAGGGGATTTCAGAAGATGAGGTAATTAAGGTGACAGAAGAAAATGGAATGAAGTTATATAGGATGGCAGGAATATAATAAGATTGTTATAAAGAGTCTTTGGAGTTTGTGGGTGTTAAAAATAAAAGACTTATGGGATAATGTAGTATTGATGGTGTAAAGAGGGGAGAGGTGATTTTGTGGCAAAAACAGTAGCAATAGGAGTTCAAAGCTTTGCAGAAATTATAGAGGGCGATTACTTTTATGTAGATAAGACAGATTTTATAAAGGAATGGTGGGAGAGTGGAGACAGCGTAACTCTTATCACACGCCCCAGAAGGTTTGGAAAGACACTTAATATGAGTATGCTCGAGCAGTTCTTTTCAGTAGATTATGCTGGCAGAGGAGATTTATTTGAAGGGCTTTCTATATGGAATAAAGAAAAGTACAGGGAGCTTCAGGGAACATATCCGGTGATCAGTCTTTCATTTGCAAGAGTAAAAGAAATGGATTATATATCAACGCATGACAAGATATGTCAGATAATCAGAAATTTGTATATCAAAAATATTTTTCTGAAAGAAAGTGATGTCTTAACGGATACTGACAGAAAATATTTTGATAGAATTTTATCGATAGATACAATTGATACTGATATGACATCTTCTCTTTATCAGCTTTCCGATTATCTAAGCAGATACTATGGCAAAAAGGTTATTATTCTTCTTGATGAATATGATACACCGATGCAGGAAGCATATGTACATGGATTCTGGAATGAACTTGTGGCCTTTACAAGAAGTCTTTTTAATTCTGCTTTTAAGACAAATCCATTTATGGCAAGAGCTGTAATGACTGGAATTACAAGAGTAAGCAAAGAATCTATTTTTTCAGATCTTAATAATCTGAATATCATTACAACTACTTCTGACAAATATGCTACAGCGTTTGGGTTTACGGAAAAAGAAGTGTTTAAGGCACTTAATGATTATGGATATGGAGATAAAAAAGATGAAGTAAAAAGATGGTATGACGGTTTTATATTTGGAAGTCATACAGATATTTATAATCCATGGTCAATATTAAACTTTTTAGATACTGGAAAGTTTAATACTTATTGGGCGAACAGCAGCAGTAACAGTCTTGTAGGTAAACTTATAAGAGAGGGAAATTCTGATATAAAGAATACATTTGAGGATTTAATTAAGGGAGAAATTATCAATAAGCCTATAGATGAGCAGATAGTATATAATCAATTGGATGACAATGATGATGCTGTATGGAGTCTCCTTATAGCAAGTGGCTATCTGAAAGTGCTGGATTATGAGTTCCTTGATGATGTCGGGGAATATGAGGATGCATTATATAAATTGAGCCTCACCAATAAGGAAGTAAAAATCATGTTTTATCATATGGTAAAGGGGTGGTTTAATAAATCAAAATCGTCATACAACTATTTTGTAAAAGCCATGCTTTCAGGTAATTTAAAAGAAATGAATGCATATATGAACCGTGTGGCATTGCAGTCATTTAGTTATTTTGATGTAGCAGATGCACCATCATTTGATGCACCTGAGCGTTTCTATCATGGATTTGTGCTTGGACTTATAGTAGACCTTTGGGGAGATTATGTAATTACATCAAACAGGGAAAGTGGATTTGGACGATATGATGTGATCATTGAGCCGAAGGATAAAGAAAAGGATGCAATAATATTAGAGTTTAAAGTGCATGATGAAGATGATGAGAATACTCTTGAAGATACAGTAAAGTCAGCACTTAATCAGATTGAAGAGAAAGCGTATGCGGCAGGTCTTGCAGCAAAAGGCTTTAAGGAAGAGAATATAAGAAAATATGGATTTGCTTTTGAAGGCAAAAAGGTATTGATTGGATAAAAGTATCACCATAGCCTGACTGCGGGTGTAAAGTCTGATATGTCAGCAATGAAGTGATGGAAAATGTCAGGACATACGTTCAATGGCAGATAATTTAACAGATAAAACAATAAATTTCAGAAAGAGGAGAATATATGGCAACACTTGGAATACCACAGAATACTATCGAAATACTTCAGAAATATAACTTTAGATTTCAGAAAAAATTCGGTCAGAATTTTCTCATAGATACTCACGTTTTGGAGAAAATAATAGAATCAGCAGGGATAACAAAAGATGATTTTGTATTGGAGATAGGTCCGGGAATAGGAACTATGACACAGTATCTTTGTGAAAATGCAAGAGAAGTGATGGCAGTAGAAATTGACGAGAATCTTATACCAATACTCGGAGACACACTTTCATCATATGACAATGTAACAGTTGTCAACGAAGATATTCTCAAGCTTGATATAGCAAAGGTTGCAGAGGAGCATAACAACAATAAACCTATAAAGGTAGTCGCTAATCTTCCTTATTATATAACAACACCTATTATCATGGGATTGTTTGAAAGTCATGTTCCGCTTGAAAGCATTACGGTAATGGTTCAGAAGGAAGTTGCAGACAGGATGCAGTCCGGTCCGGGAACAAAAGACTACGGTGCACTTTCGCTTGCGGTACAGTATTATTCAAAGGCAGAAATAGTTGCCAATGTTCCGCCAAATTGTTTTATGCCAAGACCAAATGTCGGCTCGGCTGTAATCAGGCTTACATGCCATGAATCATCTCCGGTAGTGGTGAACGATGAAAAGCTTATGTTCAGGCTGATAAGGGCTTCATTTAACCAGAGACGTAAAACACTCCAAAATGGTATAAACAATGCGCCAAATCTTAATTTCAGCAAGGAACAGGTAGTTACGGCACTTGATAAGATGGGACTTGTTTCGACTATAAGAGGCGAAGCCCTTTCTCTTGAGCAGTTTGCAGAGCTTAGCAATCTGTTGGGGGATTTATAGATATAAAAATATTAAGATGTTGGGGGCAAGTAATAAATGGATATAAAAGAAAGAATTGATAAACTTAGAACACGTATGAAAGAAACGGGGATAGATTTATATTATATCCCAACCAATGATTATCACAATTCTGAATACGTTGGAGATTTTTTTAAATGCAGAGAGTATATATCCGGTTTTACCGGCTCGGCTGGAACAGTTGAGGTGACTCTGGACGAGGCAGGACTCTGGACAGATGGCAGATATTTCATACAGGCAGAGGCACAGCTTAAAGATACAGGTATAAAACTTTATAAAAGTGGTATGGAAGGCGTTCCGACTATTAAACAGTTTATAGTTGACAAGCTTTGCAGCATGGAAAATGATGACAAAACGCACAGGATTCTTGGGTTTGATGGCAGATGTGTATCGGATGTATGGGCAGAAGATATGAGAGAAAGCATCATGTGTGCAGGTGCGGATATAGTAAGTGATGTGGACCTTGTCGGAGATATATGGAGCGACAGACCCATACTTAGTTCAAAACCTGTTATGTGCCTTGATATCAGGTATGCAGGTGAAAGCAGGGAAAGCAAGATAAAAAGGCTTAGAGAGTATATGCAAAGTAAACGTGCGGATTATCATGTGCTGACTTCGCTCGATGATATAGCATGGCTTCTTAATATAAGAGGTGACGATGTACACTGCAATCCTGTGGTCATGTCATATCTTGCTGTAAGTATGACAGATATAGTGTTATTTGCAGACAGATCAGCATTTGGAGAAGATGTTGCAAAAGAGCTTCAGAATGCCGGGATAAGCTTCAGGGATTATAATGATATATATAACTATGTAAAAGGCTTTGCAGGCGGCAGCCGTATAATGATAGATAAGGGTATAGTTAATTATGCGGTAACATCTATGGTTCCGGAAGATGCATATATAATAAATACAGTTAATCCTACTATGTTGTGGAAAGCTGTCAAAAATAATGCAGAGGTGGTCAATGAAAGAGCAGCTCATATAAAGGACGGAGTCGCAGTTACAAAGTTCATATACTGGCTTAAGAACAATGTTGGAAAGACTTCCATGACCGAAATAAGTGTATCAGAAAAGCTTGAGGAAATAAGAAGCAGAGGTGAAAATTATATAGGACCTAGTTTTGATACGATATCAGGGTATGCAGAGCATGGAGCTATAGTGCATTATTCTGCAACACCTGAAACTGATATAGAAATAAAGGCAGATAACTTTTTACTTGTAGATACGGGGGGCCATTATCTTGAAGGAACAACAGATATAACAAGAACTATAATGCTTGGAGAAGCTACAGACGAACAGAAAAAGTATTACACAGCCGTTCTTCGTGGCAATCTAAATCTGTGTGCGGCACATTTTAAATATGGATGCTCCGGTGTGGCTCTTGATTATCTTGCAAGAAAACCATTGTGGGACATGGGATGTGATTACAATCACGGCACAGGCCATGGGGTCGGCTATCTGCTCAATGTACACGAATCACCCAATGCGTTCAGATACAGAATAATTCCTGTGCTGGGCGAGAATGCTGTTCTTGAAGAGGGCATGATAACATCGGATGAACCGGGAATCTATCTTGAGGGCAGATTTGGAATACGTCTTGAAAATCTGATCCTTTGTGTAAAGAGGGAAAAGACGGAGTTTGGACAGTTCATGGGATTTGAACCATTGACGTTTGTTCCATTTGACAAAGCTGCTATCGATACGTCTCTGATGACAGAAGAGGAAATACAGCTTCTAAATGAGTATCACAGACGTGTATATGACAATATTGCAGTATATCTTAATGAAGATGAGAGAAAATGGCTGAAAGAACAGTGTGAGGCATTGTGATGCCACGGCTTGCTCCATTTCCATTGCCAGTTACTTTTAACACATGCATCACAAAATAATAATAGTACAAATTTTATATAAATATAAGACAGAATAATGCAGGAGCAGGGGAAAGTTTCTGCATTATTTTTGTGTATAGAAATGTATATTTTATATAAAAAATATTATATTTGTATAAAAAGAACTTAGAATATTGATATTTTCAAAAAAAATTGATATGTTCTGACTGTACATATTTACTAAAAATAAAAAAAGTTTGTTGGCTGTATTGTACAATAAAAAGCGGGCGGTTGATTTAAGAAAATATAATATGTTGTGAAAAAATCACTATAAAAATTGAAATCAACTGTCAAAGTGCACAAAGATTTAAAATATTGATATTACTGATAAGTGCACAAAATCCGAGAAAAGCGCAATCGGTTGCACTTGAATATTGCCTAAAATAATATTATAATATAATCAGAATTTAGGAAATGTGCCAATACAAATAAAACTGTAAAAGATACGTATTGTTACATATTTTGTATGGTTTTTAAAAATGGTATGGTACAAATTTATTCTGATTATCTTATTATTAAAAAGGAGAGAAGTATATGAAGAAAAAGTTATTATCAGCATTATTATGTGCATCAATGGCAGTTACAATGTTGACAGGATGTGGCGGTGGAGACAGTAAAGACTCTGGAAAATCTTCATCAACAGCAACAAAGACAGAGAGCAAGGGTGACAAGAAGATTACTATCTGGGCAGCAGAAGCAGTTGCAAAGCTTACAGAAAAACTTGCAACAGATTGGGTTAAGGAAAAATATCCTGATTATACAGTAGAAGTTCAGTCAGTCGGTGAAGGCGATGCAGCTAAGAACATGGTTACTGACGTTAAGGGCGGAGCTGATATTTACGGATTCGCACAGGATCAGTTATCAAGACTTGTAGCAGCAGGTGCATTACAGCCATTAAATGATGAATATTCATCATGGGTTGATGAAAACAACGACGCTGGTTCAGCAAGTGCTGCTACACTTGACAGCACAAAGTATGCATTCCCAATGACATCTGATAACGGATATTTCTTAATGTATGATAAGAGCATCGTAAAAGATCCTACAGATCTTGACAGCATCATGAAAGATTGTAAAGATAATGATGCCGGATTCTACTATGAATTTACAAATGCATGGTATAATGCAGCAATTTATTTCGCTACAGGTGCTAAGTGTGAATTTGAAGTTGATAAGACAGGTAACTTCAGCGGTGTTAAAACAAACTATGCTTCACCAGAAGGTGTAGTTGCATTAAAGGAACTTATAAAGATTGCTAATAATCCTGCTACAGTAAGTGCTTCATCACTTACACAGATTACTGGTAAAGTTGGTGCATTCATCAGTGGTACATGGACAGTTAATGATTCAGAAGAAGTTAAGGATCCTGATGGAGAGGCTGATTCAGGAGATGAAGAGAAGTATACAGCACCTGGTATCAAGACATTACTTGGTGACAACTTTGCATGTGCTAAACTTCCTTCATTCAAGGGCTCTGATGGAAAGACATACCAGATGAGTGGTTTCGGTGGATTCAAACTTTTAGGTATCAAGCCACAGACAGATGCTGAGAAACTTAAATTATGCTATGAACTTGCACAGTACTTAACAGATACAGATGTTCAGCTCCAGAGATACAAAGATCAGGGCTGGGGACCATCTAACACAAAGGCACAGGCTGATGATTCAGTTAAATCTGATATAGCTCTTACAGCACTTGGTGAGCAGTTAGCATTGACAGTTCCACAGGGTCAGTATCCAAATGACTGGTGGGATTTAGCTGGTAACCTTATTAAGACTGGTGATGATGACGGATATCTTACAGAAAAGACATCTGATGATGAACTTATGAAGATTCTTCAGAATCACGATGATACATGTAAAACATACTGCAAATAATTAGGTAGCTTGGAAATGAATATATCAAGGGGAGATTTACTCCCCTTGTTTATTCATAGTATATAGGGGATTCCCTGGGTATACAGCCTGCCGGATGGAGGTAATATGAGTAGGATCAAAGCTTTTTTTCAATGGCTTGGCAATGATATCAAAGATATCGGAGTTACATTCAAAGAAGGGGACTTTAAGACAAAGCTTTCTTTTTTGATATTTGGATTTGGACCAATACTAAGAAAATCATTTTTAAAAGGATTTGCATATTTAGCGGTTGAAGTATTATTCTTTGTATATATGATTCAGTTCGGCTGGCAGTATTTAACAAAGTTCAATACACTTGGAACTAAAGAATCGGGTATTGATCCGGAAACATTTCTTTTGACAGATGGAGATAACAGTTTCTTCATTTTACTTTATAGTATACTCACTATTATGTTCGTTATAGGTTTTATCGCTGTTTGGAGAATGAACATAAGAGAAAATCGTAAAGAAGAATTACTTATCAGAGCAGGTAAGAGAGTTAATACTGCGAAAGAAGATTTAAGCTCTTTACTTGACAAAAATTTCGACAAAACATTGATGACACTTCCAGTTGTCGGTGTATTCTTTTTCATCGTGTTACCAATCATATTCATGATCTGTGTAGCATTTACAAATTATGACTACAATCATCAGGCACCAACTAAGTTGTTTACGTGGGTTGGACTTAAGAACTTCAAAGAACTTACTTCTTTTGGAGCAAGTGGATTTGGTTCAACATTCTTTACAGTACTTGGTTGGACATTGGTTTGGGCGTTGTTTGCAACATTCCTTACATATTTCCTCGGAATGGGCGTTGCAATGCTTATAAATAAAAAAGGTATTAAATTCAAGGCTCTTTGGAGAACAATCCTTGTCATGACAATAGCTATTCCTCAGTTTGTATCATTACTTTATGTAGCTAAAATGTTCGATAAGACAGGTATTGTTAATACATTCCTGTTAAGTGCAGGCATAATCAAAAAAGCAATTCCGTTCTGGACAAATATTACTTATTCAAGAATACTTATAATTGTACTTAACTGCTGGGTTGGTATTCCATACCTTATGCTTATCACTACAGGTATTTTGATGAATATACCGGAGGATCTGTACGAAAGTGCCATGATCGATGGTGCCAATGCATGGCAGAGATTTAGAAAGATTACTCTTCCATATATGCTTTTCGTAACAGGACCATATTTATTGACACAGTTTACAGGAAACTTAAACAACTTCAATGTAATATTCCTCTTATCAAAGGGTGAACCAACCTCATCGAAGTTAGCAGGTAATGCAGGATATACAGACTTGCTTGTAACATGGTTATATAAGATGACTGTTAACCAGACAAACTACAAGATGGCTGCCGTAATCGGTATTATGGTATTCGCAGTAGTTTCGATAATATCATTGGTGGTATACAATGTCTTACCATCTATTAAGGATGAGGAGGGATTCCAGTAATGGCAAGAGATAATAATGGATTACATAAGCAGCATAAGCATTTAAAAAATGCGATTGTATATATTGTATTGATCCTTATCAGTATAGTATGGCTCTTCCCATTTTTCTGTATAGTAATGCAGAGTCTGCATCCGCTTGCAGAAGGTGGCGGTATTTCAGGTCATATTTTCCCTGAAACACATTTTTCTTTGGAAAATTACAAATATTTATTCTCTGGTTCGCCAGAATTTATCAATTGGTATAAGAATACATTTATCATAGCATTCTTCGTAGCAATTGGTCAGACTTGTATGGTTCTTATGGTTAGTTTCGCATTATCAAGACTTAGATTCAGAGGTCGTGAGTTTATCATGAGATCTTGGCTGATTCTTGGAATGTTCCCTGGATTCCTTACAATGATCTGTTTATACTTCCTTTTGAAGCAGTTTGGTCTTACACAGGAAGGTGCTATTCCCGGTCTGATACTTATCGGAGTAGCAAGTTCGGGTATGGGATATTATGTATGTAAAGGTTTCTTTGATACAATTTCAAAGTCGCTTGATGAAGCTGCACGTATCGATGGTGCAACCAATGCAAGAATATTCTTTACTATGATTTGTCCATTGGCTAAACCAATGATAATCTATACTGCACTTACAGCTTTCATGGCACCATGGAATGATTACATTTTCGCATCATATGTTGCCTTCGGTAAGACGAATAAGTACAATGTAGCGGTTGGTCTTTATCAGTGGGTAAATAACAACGACTATCAGGGTTATTTCACAAGATTCTGTGCCGGCGGTGTTGTCGTAGCCATACCGGTTACTATATTGTTCCTGCTGTTGCAGAAGTATTATGTAGAAGGTGTTACTGGCGGTGCCGTAAAGGGTTAATGAAATTAAATTGTTATTGCTGACACACAATTGGTGTGAGGGGCAATGGATTACTGGAGTGCCATGCTTTGGGGCGTGGCACTCCTTTTATACTTTATAGGAAACTTATTCTATAAAGCACAAAACGTTTTGCGAATGATGTGGTAGGAAAAACAGAAATGGAGGATTATTATGAAAGATATTGATATAAAAGTAATTAAAGGTCTTGGAGAAGATTTTATATTTGGAATGGATGCATCAGAAGTTCTTGCAGAAGAGCGTAGTGGGGTGGTATATTATAACTATGATGGAGAGGTGCAGGATGTATTTGAAACATTGGCACAATCGGGTATAAATTATATCAGGCTGAGAGTCTGGAATGATCCATATGATGAGTCTGGCAACGGCTATGGCGGAGCGAATACGGATATTGATACTGCTATTGAACTTGGCAGACGTGCGACAAAATATGGAATGAAAGTATGCATAGACTTTCATTATTCAGATTTTTGGGCAGATCCCAACCGCCAGCTTTCGCCAAAGGCATGGCAGCATATGAGTCCGGATGAAAAGGCGTCTGCTGTATATGCATTTACAAAGGAAAATCTTATAAAAGCACTTGATGCCGGAGTTGATGTTACGATGGTTCAGGTTGGAAATGAGATTAACAATGGTATGTCAGGAGAGACAGATGTTAAGGTGGTTGCGACACTTTTAAAAGAAGGAAGTCTGGCTGTCAGAGAGGTTGCGAAGTTGTATGACAGGGACATTGAAGTTGCACTTCATTATACACTGATAAAAGATGCAGAGGGCATAGACAGAATAGCATCAGATCTTAAAAAGGATGACGTTGATTATGACATATTTGGTATGTCTTATTATCCGATGTGGGATGGAACCAATGAAAATATGCAGGCTGTAACCAGAAATATAATAGAAAATTACGGAAAAAAGGCTATGATTGCGGAAACATCATACTGCTTTACGACTGAAAGCGGAGATGGGTTTAAGAATGCTTTTGTTGGAGATGAAAACCTTGTTGAAGGATATGATGCAACCGTACAGGGGCAGGCATCTATAATCAGAGATATATGTGAGGCTGCATATGAAGCCGGTTCAACCGGTGTATTTTATTGGGGTGGAACATGGGTGCCTGTTAAGAAATATGATAAGGCTTTGCCGGATGCAGAAGAGGTTTTGGAATCGAACCGTCAGAAATGGGAAAAATATGGAAGCGGATGGGCATGTAAATGCGTAGGCGCATATGATGAGTTTTCCCGAAATTATGGGGGATCAGAATGGTGCAATCAGGCAATGTTTGACTTTGACGGACATCCGCTCGAATCATTGAAGGTGTTTAAATATATGAGAGAACAGTGATAAATTTTATGTGAGGAGGTAAAATTATGGCAGAAGAGAAGAAAGGTAGAGTAACTATTCCTACAGATGTAGATGTGGTTCCCGAAACACTGGAACTTATGAAACGTTGGGGTGCAGATGCGATACGTGACTGTGATGGAACAGATTATCCTGAGGAGCTGCGTGCTGTTGATGCGAAAGTATATTCTACATATTATACGACAAGAAAGGACAATGAATGGGCAAAAGCAAATCCTGATGAAATTCAGCAGATGTATATAATGACACCGTTCTATACAGCGGTAGAGGATACGCTTAAGATACATCTGATGACACATTTATATCCTGATATGCTCAAGGTAAACAGCCACGATGACATAACACGCTGGTGGGAAGTGATTGACCGTACTACAGGTGAGGTTGTACCTGTATCGAACTGGGGTTATAATGATGAAACTGGGGATGTGACAATCAATGGTGCTGAAGAATTTCATGAGTATACCGTAAGTTTTCTTGCATATATTATGTGGGATCCTGTTCATATGTATAATGCAGTAACCAATGACTGGAAAGATGTAGAGAAGCAGATTACATTTGATGTGCGCCAGCCAAAGACACATGCGTATTCAATGAAGCGTCTGCGCAGATTTATTGAGGAGCACCCTTATGTAGATGTTATAAGATATACTACATTTTTCCATCAGTTTACGCTTATATTTGACGAACTGGCTCGTGAGAAATACGTGGACTGGTATGGATATTCAGCTTCTGTAAGTCCATATATTCTTGAACAGTTTGAAAAAGAAGTGGGATATAAGTTCAGGCCAGAATTTATAATAGATCAGGGATATATGAACAATACATACCGTGTGCCTTCAAAGGAATTTCGTGATTTTCAGGCATTTCAGAGAAAAGAAGTTGCGAAACTTGCAAAAGAAATGGTTGATATAACACATGAATGTGGTAAGGAAGCAATGATGTTTCTTGGGGATCATTGGATTGGCATGGAACCATTTATGGATGAGTTTAAGTCTATAGGAATAGATGCTGTGGTAGGAAGTGTAGGCAATGGTGCTACGCTAAGGCTTATCAGTGATATAGATGGGGTAAAGTATACGGAGGGGCGTTTTCTTCCTTATTTCTTCCCTGATACATTCTGTGAAGGGGGAGATCCTACAAAAGAAGCCAAAGTAAACTGGGTTACAGCAAGGAGAGCAATTCTTCGTAAACCTATAGACCGCATAGGATATGGTGGTTATCTGAAGCTTGCGACACAGTTCCCTGATTTTGTTGAATATGTGGAAAGCGTGTGTAAGGAATTTCGTGAACTGTATGACAATATTAAGGGAACAACTCCTTACTGTATAAAGAAAGTTGCTGTACTTAACTGCTGGGGTAAAATGCGTGCCTGGGGCAATCACATGGTACATCATGCAATATATTATAAGCAGAATTATTCTTATGCAGGTATCATAGAGGCACTCAGTGGTGCACCATTTGATGTTAAGTTTATATCCTTTGATGATATACGCAGCAATCCTGAAATTTTGGATGATATAGATGTGATACTGAATGTAGGTGATGCATATACAGCATACACAGGTGGAGATAATTGGAAGGATGAAGTTATACTGACTGCGGTTAAGCGTTTCATATATCGTGGGGGCGGATTTATCGGTGTAGGTGAGCCAACAGCATATCAGTGGCAGGGCCATTTCTTCCAGCTTGCGGATGTTCTTGGAGTTGAAGAAGAAACCGGATATACATTGAACGTAGACAAATACAACTGGAAGGAAAATGAACATTTTATAACAGAGGACTGTGGAGAAACAATTGATTTTGGTGAAGGAAAGAAGAATGTATTTGCTCTTGAAAACACTACAGTTATCCGCCAGATAGACAAGGGCGTCCAGCTTTCAGCAAGTTCGTTTGGAAGTGGAAGATGTGTTTATATCAGCGGTCTGCCATACAGCTTTGAAAACAGTCGTCTGCTGTATAGGGCGATTCTTTGGTCTGCAGGTGCAGAGGACGAGATAAACCACTGGTTTAGCACAAACTACAATGTAGAAGTTCATGCCTATGTAAAGAATGGCAAGTACTGTGTGGTAAACAATACATATGAACCACAAAAAACTACAGTGTATAAGGGTGATGGAAGCAGCTTTGATGTTACTCTGGAAGCAAATCAGATATTATGGTATGAGATTTGATGTGCTTAAAATAAAATGGCAATGCCGGTGCATTGCAGAAGAACCAATACAGCATAAGCGGTTTTCTATTAGATAAAATAACGGGGCAGCCTTTTGGCTGCCTTTCGTATAAAGTTTCGTATAAAGGTAAAGAGGAAGTAAGATATAGGAAAAATGGGATTTTTTACAGATACATGATTTTTGGAAGATGTACAGTTTGTATATAAACAACGATCAGGAGGAGAACATATGGAGAAGGTAAAAGAGGAACAAAAGAAAGAAGCGATAGAGCGATTTCAGAATAAAGGTGTACTTATAAGCAGCAAAGCATATGGAAGCGGTCATATCAACGATACATTTTTGCTGGAATATGAATTAAAAGATAAAACCCGAAATAAAGTGATTCTTCAGCGAATGAATACAGAGGCTTTTTTATATCCGGAGGAACTGATGGAAAATATATTGGGGGTAACATCATTTCTTAAGAAGAAAATAATTGCCTGTGGTGGTGATCCGGAAAGGGAAACACTTAATATAATTAAAACCAAAGATAATGCGCCATATTATGTCGATTCCGAAGAAAATTATTGGAGATGCTATAAATTCATATCGGATGCGAAGTGTCTGGATAAAGTTGATACACCTGAGCAGTTTTATGAAAGTGCGGTTGCATTTGGAAGATTTCAGCATTTGCTTGCTGATTATCCAGTTGAAACCCTTCATGAGACTATAAAAGGATTCCATGACACAAGGGCAAGATTTGCAGCTTTTAAACGTGCCGTAGATGAAGATGTAAAAGGAAGGGCGCAAGGTGTTCAAAGAGAAATTGAATTTGTGCTTAAACGTGAAGAAATTGCAAACTATTTTTCTGGAATGCTAGACAAAAATGAGATTCCGCTTCGTGTAACCCACAATGATACAAAGCTTAACAATGTAATGTTTGATAAAAATACAGGCAAAGGAATATGTGTCATAGATCTTGATACAGTAATGCCGGGGCTTGCAATGAATGATTTTGGGGATTCCATTCGATTTGGTGCAAGTACAGCGGCAGAAGATGAAATAGATCTGACAAAGGTATCATGCAGTATGGAACTGTTTGAAACATATACAAAGGGATTTCTTGCAGGATGTGAAGGTGGACTTACAAAACAGGAGATAGAACTTATGCCGATGGGGGCAAAAGTTATGACGTATGAATGTGGAATGAGATTTTTGACTGATTATCTTCAGGGGGATATATATTTTAGGATTCATCGTGAAAATCACAATCTTGACCGGTGCCGTACACAGTTTAAACTAGTTGAGGATATGGAAAAGAAATGGGATATTATGAATGATATAGTCAGAGAGGGACGGTAGCAGATGGCTGAAAAAAGAAAAAAACAAAAAATGGAGTACCGCTATTATCAGATGCCCCCCGGTTAATGTCATTAAGTTAAGAATTATGATAAATTTTTCCAAAAGTACTTGACACAATATTAAAAATGTGCGGTTGCTTTCGCTTACTATGATTTTAGGGAAGCGAAAGCAACCCTTGTAATTAGAACTATATTATTTTAATTGCAAGGAGGCACATTATGAAATTTGCAACAAAAGTCAAACAAAATCTATGTGAGCTTATCCGTCATATTTCAGATAACAAAAAAGATTATGTCAGAAATCCACAAACTGATTTTGTTAGAAACCGAAAGCTTTCACTAGAAAAAATCACCCGCATTCTCCTCTCCATGTCAGGACAATCTACACAGGATGAACTTTTGAATTTTTATGACCATACAGAATACACTCCGACTGTATCAGCTTTATCTCAGCAGAGGGATAAAATCGGTCCGGCATATTTTCCTGAAATCCTTAAGCGTTTCAACAGCCAATATCCAGGAAAATTTAAATATAAAGATTATAGGCTACTGGCATGCGATGGCTCTGACATTAACATTTTCCGTAATCCCAATGATCCGACTTCCTATTACAAAAACTCGTTAAGTGACAAAGGATTTAACGAGCTGCACATTGATGCCCTGTATGATCTTTGCAACAGAACTTACCAGATGCTGCATATTACTGGAAGACATGAACAGAATGAGCAGCGTGCCCTCATTAATTTTATGAAAACTTATACTGCACAGGACAAATGTATATTTATAGCTGACCGCAACTATGAAAGCTGGAATATACTTGCCAATGCCCAGAACTCAAACCTGAAATATGTGATTCGTGCAAAAGACATTAACAGTAACTGGATTCTTCATACATTTCACATAGATCAAACTGTCGGAGAAACTGACATAGAGATATCAGTAAATCTGACACGTTTAAAAAGATGCATTGATAAAAAACAACCAGAACGCTTTCGTATGATGGCAACAAATGTTACATTTGATTTTATATCTCCCGGCGAGGAAGGCATTTTCCCTATTTGTTTCCGTCTAGTCAGAATACGGATTGGCGGAGACAAATATGAATCATTGCTTACAAATCTTTGTGTTTCGGAATTTTCAATGCAGGAAATTAAGGAAATGTATGCCATGAGATGGGGCATTGAAACTTCTTTTCGAGAACTAAAGCATACCCTGTCATTAAATAAACTGCACTCCAAAAAGGTGGATCACATACATCAGGAAATATTTGCAAAAGTAATCATGTATAATTTCTGTTCGCTAATTACAATGCATGTAGCGCAGAAAAGAAAAAAGAGGAAACATATCCATCAAATCAATTTCTCTAGAGCCATCAAGGAATGTAGACATTTTCTGATGTGTGCCTCAGATGATTCACCTGATGTTGAGACTATAATAATGCAATATATGCTTCCGGTACGTTCCGGAAGAAGTATGCCACGCAAAATTAAAATCCGAGAAAAGGCAAGTTTTTTATACAGATAGCTTAGTATATAATTATCATACATTTTTGTTCAGCAGATTCAAATCTTTTTGTTTGCTATGCATAAAAATTTAAATTACATAATATATGTACTGTTTTTGCTGTCTCTTTCTATTAAACTTAATGACATTACCCCCCGGTAGTCCTATACTTGCGCTTGTAGGAGATAAATGGGTACAGAATTATGGAAATAATATTAAAGACTGGCTTCATTTTCACAATTATATGGAGATTGGCTATTGTTACTTTGGAGAAGGTGTAGTAAGGCTTGGCGATGAAGATTATCGTTTCTCAGGAAATCAGTTTACGGTAATTCCACCGAATTTTCCGCATACGACCAATAGCGACCCAGGCAATCTGAGCAGGTGGGAGTATCTTTTTGTAGATGTTAGCGAGATACTGAAAAGCTGTCTTTCGGACAATGTTATCAAGAGAAAACGTATCAAGGAGAGGCTGTATGACAATGCTGTATTCTTTGAAGGAAGTGCTCACCCAAAGGCAGCTGCCAAGGTATTAGAGGTACTTGATATAATGAGAAGGGCGGATGAATTTTATATTGAAGAGGCAAAAGGTATAATGATGTCTTTTCTGGCAGAGATAGCGAGAATAAGCAGACATGACGAAGAGGACAGGGACAATATGGAAAGTGGACGGATTACTCATATAGTATCCCGCGCAATGGATTATATATCAGAACACTATATGGAAGATGTAAGGGTTGATGATATAGCAGAATACTGCCATGTGAGTGAAACACATTTTCGCAGGGTGTTTTCAAACTACATGAATATGGGACCGCTTGAATATATAAATACAGTCCGTATAAGGACAGCGTGTGAACATCTCAAAAAAACTGATGATTCAGTAGCAGACATTGCAGGAAAATGTGGATTTACAACAAATTCTACATTTAATAGAAATTTTAAGAGCATAATGGGGGTTACACCGGTAGAGTGGAGAAAAAGACCTGAAAATTATGAGCAGACGGTCTTGAAATCAGAGGTACATACAGAGAAAGGATGGTAAAGGTTTTGTATAATGGAAAAGTTGTTGTACAGGTAAAAAGAAAAGCGAAAAGTATGTCGGGGGTTCTAAAGGGACTTATGATAGTGTTTGGTGCGTTATTTGTAATTATGGGTATTGTGCTTTCGAGAGCATTTATGCTTCCGGGGTTTCTCCTAGTACTTTTGTATTTTGTATATGATGTATTTAGCTGTAAAGATTATCAGTATACGCTTGAAGGAAATATTTTTACGATAGATGTCATATATGGTAAACGATACCGTAAGACAAAGCATGAACTTGATATGAATGAGTTGGAAGTTGTTGCTCCAAACAGACATGAGGCTGTTACAAAGTATCGTAAAAAAGAAGGAAGCATAAGACTTTCCAAGTATGATTACACATCATATGATGATAATATTCCGTATTATACCATGATAACTATGGAGGATGGACAAAAGATAAAGCTTCTGCTTGATCTGAATGATGAGCTTATTCAAGCATTAAAAAGGCTAAATCCTGGTAAGGTTTTTGCATAAAAGGTGAATAGAATACGCATAAATTTAGAAAATTAGTGCATAATTAGAAAAAACGACACAACGATTTCACAAAATAAAGAATGATTTTTTGATACGCAATCGGTTGCAAAAAAATCAAAAAATCTTAAAAATCCAAATCGTAGGTCAATGTGAACAAAAACATTTAAAAATAACAATCAAAAAAGTGTAAAACTTACAAAATGGTCGATATTGCACATTATACGAACAAAACTGCAAACAATGTCTGCGAATGTGATGCTATAATACAGTCAGATTAAACGGAAAGAGACATTTTCTGATAGTGTCAAGTGACATATGAAAAAAACGAGCCAAGAAAAAAGGCTCAATTAGA
>CAZFFA010000009.1:0-8212 GCA_964517955.1 uncultured Jutongia sp.
AAGCAAATGAAAATTTTGTTCTTAATATGTATAAAAAAGGATTCGATGTTGAATGCATAGCTGAAATGGTTGAGTTAAGTACTGAGGAAGTTAATGAAATCATTGAAAAGAACAATGATATGACGTTGGTTTAACAGGTGATTTATTCTGTCAATCAGACTCTTGCGCTATTACGCATTTTATGCTAATATATATTTTATATATGAATGTGTATGTACATATTCTAAATCAATTAAGAACGAATACAATGTATGGAGGGACTATCATGAAACATATTAAGACAATCAACAAGGCTAACTTAAGTGCAACAGCAAAAAAAGGTGGATGTGGAAAATGTCAGGCATCATGCCAGTCAGCTTGTAAGACATCTTGTACAGTAGGAAATCAGAAGTGTGCAAACGAAGAGAATAAATAATATTTCTGTTACATCATTGGTGTGAATAGGAATAAATAATTATTCTTTTACAATTTAGAATTGGAATAATGGCTGTTACAGAATTTCTGTAGCAGCCATGTTATTGTAATGATGTAGAGGTGATGATGTTATAGCCGGCATCAAACAGCCTTTGATAGTTGTAGACAGTAACGAATGAGAACCATTAAATAAGCATAGATTAGATCGGAGAATAGTGTGAAAAATCCATATACGAAAGATTTTTCACACACGAGATTTGTGTCTGCGCGCACTTGACACAAACTCGTTATGCGCAAAAAACGTGCGTAGAAATGAGGATAAAAATGATTCATAAGTTTAAAGCGAAAGATGTAAACATATTACTTGATGTAAACAGTGGTGGAGTTCATGTGATTGATGATGTGACATATGATCTTCTTGATTATGTGGAGCCTCCATTTGCAGAAGAATGTCCGGAAAATGTTGTAGAAAAACTTAAGGATAAGTATACAGAGGATGAGATTGAGGAGTCATACAAAGAAATCCTTTCTTTATATGAAGAAAAATTATTATTTAGTGATGACATATATGGAGATTATGCTAAGACAGTTGTAGAATCTCCTATCAAGGCGATGTGCCTTCATATAGCACATGACTGTAATCTTCGCTGCAAATATTGTTTTGCATCAACGGGTGATTTCGGTACTGGAAGAAAACTTATGCCATTTAGTGTAGGAAAGCAGGCTATAGATTTTCTTCTTGAAAAATCGGTAGGACGTGAGAATCTTGAACTTGATTTCTTTGGCGGAGAACCTCTCATGAACTTTGATGTTGTTAAGCAGGTTGTTGAGTACGCAAGAAGCAAAGAGGAGGAGTATGGCAAACATTTCAGATTTACCATAACAACCAATGGTATGCTTCTTGATGATGACAATATTGATTATATCAATAAAGAGATGTCCAATGTCGTATTGTCAATAGATGGAAGAAAAGAAGTAAATGACAGGATGCGTGTAAGAGTTGATGGTTCAGGTTCATATGACCGCATTATTGAAAGATATAAGAAGCTTGTGGATAAGCGTGGTGACAAAGAGTATTATGTAAGAGGAACATATACTAAGTATAATCTTGATTTTTCAGAGGATGTAATGCATCTTTATGAAGCTGGATTTGATCAGATTTCTGTTGAACCGGTTATGGAAGATGAAAGTGTTGAATATGCTATTACAGAAAATGATCTTGATAAGATTTATGCAGAATATGATAAGCTTGTTGATAAGATAAGTGATATAAAGAAGCAGGGTAAATTTATCAATTTCTTCCACTTTATGATAGATCTTGATCAGGGTCCTTGTGTAGTTAAGAGACTTCGTGGTTGTGGAAGCGGCAATGAATATGTGTCAATTACACCTGATGGAGATATTTATCCATGTCATCAGTTTGTCGGTCATGAAGAATACAAGATGGGTAATCTTGAAGAAGGTACATTCAATGAGGATATAAAGAGAGAATTTGCCGGATGTCATGTTTATTCAAAACCATCATGTCAGGAGTGCTGGGCAAGATTTTACTGCAGTGGCGGATGTAATGCAAACAATTATATTTACAATGGAGATATTCATAAGTCACATGAGCTTTCATGTAAGATTATGAGAAAACGTCTTGAAAGCGCAATTCTTATGAAGGTATGTGAACAGCTTGAAAATTAATTATAAAAACTAGTTAAATAACAATTTTATAATAAGAATGATAAAGGCAGCATAGCAGTAAATTATGGCTATGCTGTCAGATTTTATGTACATATGGTAAATACTCTGTCAGATGGCAGAGTTATTTATAATAACTTTAAATTTTTTATAAAGGAATAGGGGTGAAAGTATGGTTACATTACTTAGTAGGGCTTTTATTAAGGATTATGACAATTATGGTGATGCCAAAGTTAGAAGAAAGTATGGAATGCTTGGAAGCATAGTTGGGATAATTCTTAATGTTATACTTTTTGGAGTTAAGTATTTTGCCGGATTTATAAGTGGATCAGTTGCGATTATGGCGGATGCATTTAACAACTTATCAGATGCAGGTTCATCTATAATTACTCTTGTCGGATTCAAATTTGCAGGCATGAAGCCGGACAATGAACATCCTTTCGGTCATGGCAGGATAGAATATGTGTCTGGTCTGGCAGTTGCAATTGCGATAATTCTGATGGGATTTGAGCTTGCAAGATCATCATTTGATAAGATTATTCATCCGGAGAAAGTCGATACCAGTATCGCTGCATTTATTATATTATTTGTATCTATACTTGTGAAAGGCTATATGGCATTGTACAACAAAAGAATTGGCGGGAAGATCAATTCGGCTGCAATGAAGGCAACAGCTACAGACAGTCTTAGCGATGCTGTGGCAACTACAGTTGTTCTTTTATCTATGTTGATCATGATGTTTACACATGTAAATGTAGATGGATATTGTGGTGTGCTTGTTGCTGTATTTATCCTGTTTGCAGGGTATGGTGCGGCAAAGGATACGCTTAGTCCGCTGCTTGGTGTAAAGCCTGAACCGGAATTTGTTCAGAAGATAAAGGATATTGTCATGTCCAATGAATATGTTGTAGGTATTCATGATCTCATTGTCCATGATTATGGCCCGGGAAGACTGATAATATCACTTCATGCAGAAGTGCCTGGTGATGAAAATATCTATAAACTTCATGATGCAATTGATTGTATAGAGTCAGAACTTGATAAGAAGCTTGGCTGTCTTAGTGTCATACATATGGACCCTATAGAGTCGAACAATGAAGTAGTTGTAAATATGCGCAAAAATATAGAAAATATAGTCAATAATCTTGACAGCAGTCTTACGATTCATGATTTCAGGATGGTTACAGGTGATACTCATACCAATCTGATATTTGATGTAGTAACTCCACAGGAGTATATAATGTCAGATGATGATGTACGAAAAATGGTACAGGATAAAATAACTGAAAAGTATCCGAATTATTATGCTGTTATAAAGATTGAAAAGGCATACGTCTGATTTATTGACAAAATGTTCTAAAACATATATACTCATTTTATAAATATCTGGGGAGCCTTTTGGCTGAGAGGGATTTATCCGACCCATGAACCTGATACGGTTAGTGCCGTCGTAGGAAGATATATAGAGTTTAATAAGTATTATATTTATTATGTCTATTTTGACCCGGATATTTTATGTCCGGGTCTTTTTGACTTATAAACAACAAAATATGGAGGAAAATATGGAGTATACAACACAGATGGATGCTGCAAGAAAAGGTATAATTACCAAAGAGATGGCAGCAGTTGCAGCAAAAGAACATATGAACGAAGAAGAGCTTAGAAAGCTTATAGCACTTGGACAGGTTATAATTCCAGCCAATAAGAATCATAAGTGTCTTGAACCTAGTGGTATAGGAAGCAGACTTCGTACAAAAATCAATGTAAACCTTGGTACATCAAGAGACTGGACAGATCTTGACATGGAGATGGAAAAGGTTAAGAGTGCAGTTGATCTTGGAGCAGAGGCTATCATGGATCTTAGTTCATTTGGCAAGACACAGGTATTCAGAAGAAAACTTACAAGTGAATGTCCGGCTGTTATCGGTACAGTTCCAATATATGATGCCGTTGTTTATTATCATAAAGCACTTAAAGAGATCACAGCAAGAGAATGGATCGATATTGTAAAGATGCATGCTGAAGATGGTGTTGATTTTATGACAATTCACTGTGGAATCAATAAAGAGACAGCTAAGAGATTTAAGACAAACAAGCGTCTTACCAATATAGTTTCTCGTGGTGGCTCTATTATATTTGCATGGATGGAGATGACTGGTGAGGAAAATCCATTTTATGAATATTATGATGAAATTCTTGATATCTGTCGTGAATATGATGTGACAATGAGCCTCGGTGATGCATGCAGACCGGGATGTCTTAAGGATGCGTCTGATATATCACAGATTCAGGAACTTATCACTCTTGGAGAACTTACAAAACGTGCATGGGAGAAAGATGTTCAGGTAATGGTTGAGGGACCTGGCCACATGCCTCTTGATCAGATAGAAGCCAATATGAAGATACAGCAGACAATCTGCAATGGTGCACCATTTTACGTACTCGGACCTCTTGTTACAGATATAGCACCTGGATATGATCATATAACAGCCGCTATAGGTGGTGCGATTGCCGCTACATATGGAGCTTCATTCTTATGTTATGTAACACCGGCAGAACATTTAAGACTCCCTGATGTAAATGATGTTAAGGAAGGTATCATGGCATCTAAGATTGCAGCACATGCAGCCGATATTGCCAAGGGAATACCTCATGCAAGAGACTGGGATGATGAGATGGGATATGCAAGAAAGAAGCTTGACTGGGAAAAGATGTTTGAACTTTCTATAGATCCTGAAAAAGCAAGAAATTACCGGGCAGAAGCAAAGCCTGAAAAAGAGGACACATGCTCAATGTGTGGTAATTTCTGTGCTGTAAAGAATATGAACAGAATTCTTGACGGTGAAATCGTATCTATATACGATGAATAATATTATTATTCGTAAACTGTTATTATTATTCACCAATAATGAGCTCATCAGCCAATGACTTGATCTCATTCCAGTCTTTGGCCGATGAAGAATCAGATACAGCTACTATATGACAACCTGCTTCTTTGGCTGATTTTATAGCATAGAGAGCATCTTCATATACATATGTATCTTCAGGAAGATAACCATGTTCGCTGCATATATGCAGGAATGAAGCGGGCGTGGTTTTCTTTATTCCAAGTTCGGCAGATGTATAGATACAGTCAAAATATTCAAGTATGCCAAGTCGTTTAAATGCTGCAACAGCACATCTTTTTTCTGATGATGTGAAGAGACATATCTTTTCATTTTTATTTTTTATCTTTTCAAATAATTCGTTCATGTGTCCTTTTATTGGGACATGGTAAAGATATTCGTCATATATTTGATTCATAATATCTTCGTAAATTTCTTCAGGAGCCATATCGACGCCAAGATCATGAAAATATGCACAGCTTTCCATCATGGTCATTTTTTCTACAATACGTGCTATATTGTCAGGTGGAGTTACGCCCTTTGATTCAAGATAAGTATCATCTATATTAATCCATACGGGCATAGAATCGAGTATTGTTCCATCCATGTCCATTATATGAAAGTGTTTTTTATTTGAATTTGCCATAGAAATCCTCATTTCTGCGCACGTTTTTTGTGCATAACGAGTTTATGTCAAGTGTGCGCATACACAAATCTCGTGTGTGAAAAATCTTTCGTATATGGATTTTTCACACTATTTATTTTTTTGTCCTATACTTATGGTTAAACTGTTACACAAACTAATAAAATAGAGATTTTGATATATCATATAAATTTTTGGCTGCATTGTATGGGGTATCAGATGCAAAGAGTGCGGATACTACAGCAACACCGCTTATATCTGTACCTTTGAGTTTATTTATATTGTCAGCAGTTATCCCGCCGATTGCAACAACAGGGATTGATACAGAGTCAGCTATAGCTTTAAGAGCATCTGTGCTTAGAGGGTGTGTGTCCTTTTTTGTGGATGTACCAAAAACTGCACCGGCACCAACATAGTCTGCCCCCATAGCCTCAGCTTTTTTGGCAAGTTCAATTGAAGGTGCTGTCATTCCTATAATTTTATCGGGTCCAAGAAGTTTACGTGCAGTATGATAATCAGCATCTTTCTGTCCAATATGTACACCATCGGCGTCAACCTCTTTGGCGGCATAGATATCATCGTTTATTACAAATGGAACATTATATTTGTCTGTTATTTTTTTAATCTTTTTGGCTTCGGCAACAAGTTCTTCATGCGTAAGATTTTTTTCACGAAGCTGTAAAAAAGTTGCACCTCCCTTTAGTACGTCTTCGACGACATCAGTAAGACTTCTGCCATCAAGCCAGTGTCTATCAGTAATAGCATATAAGGTCATTGATTCATTTGTTATTTTCATAGTTTTTTTGTCACAGTTTTATATGTGAATTCCTTTCTGGTTTGATTGTATGTGGTTTAATATATTTGATGCCGGGGACAAGAGTTATTTTTATCCATGCATCATATATTTTAGTGTATCAAAAGTACAGTGTAAAAGTCCAGTGGTAAAATCACAGAACTGTTACGAAGTGACGAAAAATGCTATCAAAAAATATTGTCTATGATTCTTATTTGGAATAAAATGATAAACAGGAAAGTAAAAAATGTAGAAAGAAGGACTCGCAATGACAAGAAGAAATCCGGCAGCAGGGGAGTTTTACAAACACTTTAAGGGCAATATTTATCAGGTGAAATGTGTTGCTAAAGATAGTGAGACAGGTGAGGAGGTAGTTGTATATCAGGCAATGTATCCTCCTTTTGGAACATGGGTAAGAAAACTTGATATGTTTATGAGTGAAACAGATCGTGAGAAGTACCCGGAATATAGTCAGAAATACAGATTTGAAAAGATAGAATTTGAGAATAACGATAAGCATGTAAACTCGACTGATACATCTGATAAATTTGGCAACATATATGATGCTTACAATGATTATCAGAATGCAGAAGATTCAGGTAGTATAAATTCTGACAATAATCCAGAATATAAGAAAAATGAGTCATGTGTTGAAATATCAGATGAAGAACTTAAAAAGATTATCATGGATGGACAGGCTGATAAAAAGCTTGATGGAAAGATGCCTGATGCAGAGATAGCACAGAGAGGGTTTATGCAGATCCTTGATGCGGAATCTTATCATGAAAAATGTCAGTTGTTTATTGGTCTTGAGCAATATCTTGATGAAAGACTTTTGAGCAATATTGCTGTTGCCTTTGATATAGTGCTTGGAGATGGGAATGAGAGTGAGCACTATGACATTATATTGAATAATCTTCAGACTCGTGAAAGATATGAAGGAAAGAGGCTGAGATGAGCAAGGAGCCATTGTGTCATAATGTAGTTATAAACAGCAGAAAAGTCACTTAGTGTATGAAAATCACAGGATACATATATTGACATATGTAGTTTAAAAGATTATAATATATGTACCTAAATACAAGCGGCGTAACAGTTCAGCCTCTCATTTCTTACATTCATAAACCTGCCAGCTATGCTGTCAGCCGCTGCTATGCAGCTTTTGTTTATTTCATTTCAGAAATGAAAGGCTATTCCACCATAAAGTAATAGCCAATAATATAATGAGCAAGCTCAAATATGTATTGCCTATTACTTTATGGCTGAACTGTTACCAAGCGGCAATATTTATAAGATAAAAATGTTGACATGTCGGTACAAAAAGATTATTATATGTATATAAGAACGTTTGTTCGGAAAGAAAGGAAACAGACTATGGCAAAACAGACAATAGATGAGAACAAAAGAAAAGCTCTTGAGTCGGCTATGGCTCAGATAGAGAGAACATATGGTAAAGGTACAGTTATGAAACTTGGGGACAATGCACACCTTAATGTTGAGACATTTCCTTCGGGTTCACTTGCACTTGATTTTGCACTTGGTGTAGGCGGTGTACCTAAGGGAAGAATAGTTGAGGTATATGGTCCTGAATCAAGTGGTAAGACTACAGTTGCGCTTCATATGGTTGCAGAAGTCCAGAAGCAGGGCGGAATTGCCGGGTTTATCGATGCAGAACATGCACTTGATCCTGTATATGCAAAGAAGATTGGCGTAGATATAGACAATTTATACATATCACAGCCTGATACAGGAGAGCAGGCTCTTGAAATCTGTGAAAACCTTGTAAGAAGT
>CAZFFA010000009.1:8222-25699 GCA_964517955.1 uncultured Jutongia sp.
AGATTACAGAGACTATGGTTCGTTCAGGTGCTATTGATATAGTTATCGTTGATTCAGTTGCAGCACTTGTTCCAAAGGCAGAGATAGAGGGCGATATGGGTGATAGTCATGTTGGTCTTCAGGCAAGACTTATGTCACAGGCTCTTCGTAAACTCACAGCTATAATTGGAAAGACCAGTTGTACAGTTATTTTTATCAATCAGCTTCGTGAAAAAGTCGGAGTTATGTTTGGTAATCCTGAGACAACTACAGGTGGTCGTGCGCTCAAGTATTATTCATCTATCAGACTTGAAGTACGCAGAGGCGAGCAGATCAAGAAGGATGGAGAAGCTATTGGTAACCGTACACGTATCAAGGTCGTTAAGAACAAGGTTGCACCACCATTTCGTGAAGCAGAGGTAGATATTATATATGGTGAAGGCATATCGCGTGAAGGAGATATACTTGATCTTGCTGCCAATGAAGATATCGTTAATAAAAGTGGTGCATGGTATGCTTACAATGGAAGTAAGATAGGTCAGGGCCGTGAGAATGCCAAGACATTCCTTAAGGAACATCCTGATGTCATGGCTGAGATAGATCAGAAGGTCAGGGAAAAATACGAAAAGAAACATTCAAAAAATGACGATACAGCAGAAGAAAACAGCAGTTCCAATGAGAACGACAGTTCAAATAAAGCAGACAGCGCAGTAGTATCAGATACAACATCTGAGGAAAAGTAAATGGAACAGGATGAGATGCTTCGGGCAAAAAAGAAAGCGATGTCACTTCTTCAGCACAATGACAGAACAGAATGGCAGCTTCGTGATAAACTTACAAAGAGTGGTTTTTCAGAGAATGCGGTCAATGAGGCTGTGGAGTATGTACGGTCATTTCACTATATAGACGATGAGAGATATGCGATAAGATTTGTAGAGATATATCATGAATCGCGTAGTATTAAGAGACTTCGACAGGATCTGTACAAAAGGCATGTGTCGGAGGAACTGATAGAACTTGCTATAGAGAATATTGACAATGATGATTCTGCGGCACTTAGTCGTGAACTTGATTGTATAAGGGATAAAGCGGGCACAATGACGTATGAGGAACAGCAAAAGGTTGCTGCCAGACTTTATAGAAAAGGGTTTCGCATGAGCGATATTATGAATGGTCTTAAGAATATTGCAGATGATGACAGAGAGTATTAAAAAGGGGCGCAGTTATATAAAATTTGTTAATTGGCATATGATTTGACTGTAGTGTCAGAATTGTGGATAAACAGTAATAAACCCTTGTAAATATGCGTAATTACAGTAGTTATTTTCTTGACATATTAGTGCAAAAAGTATAGAATTGAATTGTTGTATTATGTACAATGAAATAAATTAAGGAGGTGCTCCTGTTCGATGGACCCAGTGGTAAAAGTTATATTAGCCATTGTGATTCTATTGGTTGCGATTGTCGTTACTGCTTTAGTTGCTAAATCGGTTTCTGTCAGCAATTATAAAAAAGTTGAAGAGGCAAAGATTGGCAGCGCAGAGGATAAGGCACGTCAGATAATTGATGAAGCTTTAAAGACTGCCGAGACAAAGAAACGTGAAGCATTGCTCGAAGCGAAGGAAGAAGCTCTCAAGAACAAAAATGAGATTGAGCGTGAATCCAAAGAGCGTAGAGCTGAGATACAGCGATATGAGAAACGAGTGTTATCGAAGGAGGAAGCTCTGGATAAGAAGTCAGAAGCATTAGAAAAGAAAGAAGCTAAGTTAAATGCAAAGGATGCTGAGTTGGATAAACAGAAGCAGGAAGTTGAGGAAATCAAGAATAGTCATTTGCAGGAACTTGAGAAGATTTCTGGTCTGACTACTGAACAAGCAAAGGAATATCTATTAAAATCTGTTGAAGAAGATGTGAAACATGAAACTGCAGTTCTTATAAAAGAATCTGACAGAAGAGTAAAAGAAGAGGCTGACAAGAGAGCAAAAGATTATGTTGTTACTGCGATACAGCGTTGTGCTGCTGACCATGTTGCAGAAACTACAATCTCTGTTGTACAGTTACCAAATGATGAGATGAAAGGTAGAATTATCGGTCGAGAGGGACGTAATATTCGTACTTTAGAGACTTTGACAGGTGTAAATCTTATAATAGATGATACACCGGAAGCGGTAGTTTTATCAGGATTTGATGGAGTTAGAAGAGAAGTAGCAAGAATAGCTCTTGAAAAACTTATTGTTGATGGAAGAATTCACCCGGCGAGAATAGAGGAAATGGTTGAGAAGGCTCAGAAAGAAGTTGAGTCAATGATACGTGAAGAAGGCGAAGCAGCAACTCTTGAAGTTGGTGTTCACGGTATAAATCCAGAACTTATTCGTTTGTTAGGAAGAATGAAATTTAGAACCAGCTATGGTCAGAATGCATTAAAACATTCTATCGAGGTAGCACATTTAGCAGGTCTTCTTGCAGGAGAGATAGGTGTAGATGTAAGAACTGCCAAGAGAGCTGGTTTGTTGCATGATATTGGTAAGTCTGTAGATCAGGAGATGGAAGGAACTCATGTCCAGATTGGTGCAGAACTTTGCCGCAAATATAAAGAATCTCCGATTGTCGTCAATGCTGTAGAGGCACATCATGGCGACGTTGAACCGGAATCAATAATTGCGTGTATTGTACAGGCAGCAGATACTATTTCGGCTGCACGTCCAGGCGCACGTCGAGAAACATTAGAAACATATACAAACAGATTGAAACAGTTAGAAGATATTTCAAATGGATTTAAGGGAGTTGAAAAGTCATTTGCTATTCAGGCAGGACGAGAAGTACGTGTTATGGTTATACCTGAAAAGATATCAGATGATGATATGGTACTCCTTGCTAGAGATATTTCAAAGCAGATAGAAGCTGAGTTGAAGTATCCTGGTCAGATTAAAGTAAATGTTATTAGAGAATCCAGAGTTACAGATTATGCGAAATAGACACAATAGCCTGTAAACAAAATTATTAAAAAGAAAATTAAAAAAAGATACAAAAAAAGCTATGAAAGAATTATTCTTTCGTAGCTTTTTTGTGATTATACAGTACTATATCCGGTACAGATGAATGGTACAGATGAACAGTACAGATGAACAGTACAGATGAATAGTGTATGGCTTAATTGTTACTAGCAGACTGAAAATTAATGATACAGTACACTAGTTTTCTTCGTGTGCAGGAAGTGTAAATATAAATTCTGTGCCAACACCTTCGGTACTTATAACATTTATATTTTCTCCATGGGATTCTATGATTTCCCTTGTGATTGAGAGACCAAGTCCAGTACCTTTTTTATCCTTGCCTCGTGAAAGGTCTGTCTTATAGAATCTGTCCCATACTTTATTGATACTGTCTTTTGGAATACCGATTCCATGATCTTTGACGGAAACAAAAATTTTATTCCCCTTCTGAGTTGTGTGTATTTCAATTATTGAATCATTGTTACTGAACTTAATTGCATTGTCTAAAAGATTCTGAATAACCTGTTCAATCTTACTAAGATCAGCATCTACATAAAGCTCTTTGGAATCAAATGTAAGTTCAAGAGATATATGTTTATCAGTACATCTTTGTTCAAAGGTTGCTGAACAGCGTTTTATCTCATTATTTATATCAAATGTTGATATCTCCATAGGTATTCCATTATTTTCAAACTGGCTTAGTTCCAGAAGGTTCGATGTGAGCTTTGTAAGCCTTTCTGTCTCAAATAGTATGATATCAAGATATTTGCCCTGCATTTCAGGTGGAATTGTACCATCTGCCATTGCCGTTGTATAGCCTTTTATAGATGTCAATGGAGATCTGAAGTCATGAGAAACATTCGCGATAAATTTTTTCTGATAATCATTCATATCTCTCATTTTGTCTGCAAGATAACGAATTGAAGCTGCAAGTTCAGCATAATCATGACCTGGAATTTCAACCATTGGGTAGTCAAAATGTCCGGATGAGTATTCTTTCGCAGCCTTAGTCATTGCTTTGAGTGGTAGTACAGACTCAAGATAAAGTGCCAACAATATAATTAGAACGATAGCTGACAATATAAAAAGGCAAATGATAATGTTGTCAATGTATTGTGTAACCTTTTGTTCAATTCCATCGTGGGAAGAAACAAGAACAATATATGCATTGGTTTCCATAGAGGCAACTATGGGATAAATTACAGCTATAGAATCCTCATCAAGTAATCCGTTGATATTCGTACGGCCAATAGACTGATAATCTAAAAAAGATGAATCATAGTTGTTTATATTTTTCCCCTCTAAGCTCTTTTTAGTGTGTGAATCGATAAGTATTTTACCATTGGCATTGGTTATAAATGCTCTTGCATTTGTCATATATTCAACAGAAGCAAATAATTTCCTAAGTGATGGATATGAGCTTTCAACAAGATATGTATTGGTAAGATATGAGCTTGCAATCATATCGGCTTCATTATACATATTTGTTTCTGTTTGATCTACTATTGTATCGTACATCAGACTATGAGCATAAGTGTTCATTATTATAAGAAGTGACACAATGATTACACAATATGATAGTAAATATTTGATTCTTAATGATACTTTCATAGGCTGTTACTCTTTCTATGGTATTCAAATTTGTATCCGATTCCCCATACTGTTTTTATATCCCAGTCTTCATGTGGTTTAAGCTTTTCACGAAGACGTTTGATATGGACGTCAACTGTTCGTGTATCTCCGATATAATCATAACTCCAGATATGGTCAAGAAGCTGTTCTCTTGTAAATACCTGATTGGGATGAGATGCAAGAAAATACAATAATTCAAGCTCTTTAGGAGGCATTTCAAGTTTTTTATTGAAATAAGTTACAGAATAATCAGTCTGATTTATGACGAGATCAGAATAAGCAACACATTCTTCAGCTACAGGAGTTTCAACAGGAGAATCTGTAGTGTTGGAAGATGTTCGTCTAAGTACAGCTTTAACTCTGGCTACCATTTCTTTTGAATCAAATGGTTTCATTATATAATCATCGGCACCAAGTTCAAGCCCAAGAACTTTGTCAAATGTTTCGCCTTTAGCTGAAAGCATTATGATTGGAAGTGTTGATGTTTTTCTTATCTCACGAAGAACTTCGTATCCATCTATACCCGGAAGCATTATATCAAGAAGTACAATGTCCGGTTTGTATTCTGAAACAGCCTTTATTGCCGATTCTCCATCATGAACAATATGAGTATCGTAGCATTCTTTTGTAAGGTAAAGACCGATCAGCTCCGCTATATTCTCATCGTCATCTACAATAAGTATTTTTTGTTTTTCTGCCATGTTTATATCCCTCTTTCCTTTTTATGTGACCTGTTATTTGGTGACTATGCCGTAAAGGGACTTTGACACCGGAATACTATAATTACTTGAATGTAACGATAGTTACTCCCATATCACCCTCACCAAATTCACCAAGTCGGTATGATTTAATATATTTTGTTCTTTTAAGATGCTCATGTACAGCTTTGCGCAATGCGCCTGTACCTCTTCCGTGGATTACAGTTACCTGTGTCATATGTGCAAGATAAGCATCATCAAGATATTTTTCGAGTACCGGCATTGCCTGGTCAACGGTCATGCCGATAAGATTTACTTCCTGATGGATTGAAGCTGCTTTGCTCATTCGGATCTTACCACCGCCGCTATGCTTTTTAGTTTCAGGTGCAGGAGCCGCCTGAGGAAGAAGTTCAATATCTTTTATATTGACCTTAGTTCTTATAAGACCCGCCTGTACAAATAAGTCGCCTTTGTCATTTGGAAGTGTACTGACTGTGCCTTCTGCACCAAGTGAGATAACTTTTATATTGGCTCCAACAAAAAGATCTGATGCCTTAAGTTTTTTCTTTTTGCTCTTTTCTTTCTTGACAGTCACTTTTGACTGGCTGGTATTCATCTTATTGCGAAGTTCTGTTCTTGCAGCCTCCATCTCACGTATATGTTTATCACTGGATGCCCATTTTGTATATTTGCGGATTGTTTCATCTGCATATGCCTTTGCATCTGCAAGTATCTTGCTGGCTTCAGCGTTGGCATTTTGCAATATACGTTCTTTTGAACTGTCAAGTTTATCGGTTTTTTCCTGAAGTTCTTTTTTTAAACGTGAAATTTCTTTTCGGTTTGCTGATACTGTTGCATGTTCTTTTTCAAGCTGGATTCTTGCAGCTTCCAGATCACTGAGTACATCTTCAAATTGTTTAGCATCAGAATCAACATGCATTTTAGCATCTTCTATAATGTCATCTGAAAGACCGAGTTTGCTTGATATGGCAAATGCATTACTCTTGCCGGGAACTCCGATAAGAAGACGGTATGTTGGTCTGAGAGTTGTTATATCAAATTCACAACATGCATTTTCTACATCAGGTGTCTGCAATGCATACAGTTTAAGCTCACTATAATGTGTTGTAGCCATAACAGTACAATGTCGTTTGTGCAGATTGGAAAGTATTGCAGTTGCAAGAGCTGCTCCTTCTACGGGATCAGTACCGGCACCAAGCTCATCGAAAAGCACAAGACTGTTTTCATTGGCAGAATCAAGTATTGATACAGTATTTACCATATGTGATGAAAAGGTACTAAGACTTTGCTCGATACTTTGTTCGTCACCGATATCAGCATATACTTCATCAAATATTCTTAGACATGAACCATCAAATGCAGGTATATGTAATCCGGCCTGTCCCATGAGAGTGAATAGTCCGATTGTTTTTAATGAGACGGTTTTACCACCGGTATTTGGACCGGTTACTACAAGTAAACTGAAATCTTTGCCAAGATGAAGGTTGATTGGAACTACCTTTTTAGGATCGATAAGAGGATGACGTCCCATTTTTATTTCTATATAATTTTCTGATGGGAACTTTGGCTCTGTTGCTTTGTACTTTTTGGAAAGCATAGCTTTGGCAAATATAAAGTCAAGTTCAGACAATATTCGGAAGTTCTGGTTCAGGAAAAATTCCTGTTCCGCTGCCTGATTGCTAAGTTCGGCAAGAATCTTTTCAATTTTCTCCTGCTCCATTATTTCAAGTTCTCTTATCTCATTGTTAAGCTTAACAACAGATGCAGGTTCTATGAAAAGAGTAGATCCTGTTGAAGACTGGTCATGCAGCATACCACCAAAAGAAGAACGGTATTCAGCCTTTACAGGCAGACAGTATCTTCCATTTCGCATAGTAATGATGGCGTCCTGAAGCATACTTCTGCTTCCGCTGTTAAGAATATTTCCAAGCTGTTCATGGATTTTGTCATTGGAAGCTTTAAGTTTTTTACGGACATGTGAAAGTCCGGGACTTGCATCGTCTGCAATTTCATCATCTGCAATTATGCAGCGTTTTATTTCCTGCATAAGAGGAAAAAGAGGCTCGATAAGCTGATATCTCTCATTGAGAGAATCGCCTGTCTCGTCATTTTCATTTAAACTTTGTCTAAAGTAAGATTTTATACGGCCTGCAGTTGATAAAAGTTCAGATATACTAAGAAGTTCGGTACTGCTCAGTATAGAGCCGATTTCCAGTCTTTTAAGACTTGCACGGATATCTTTTATTCCTCTGAATGATATTTCACCCTGAGTAAGAATATGTGTTAATGCATCAGATGTTTCACGCTGTGAATGTTCGATCCATTCCCTGTCATCTGACGGAAGAAGATTACGGCAGTATTCCTTTGCAAGTGGAGATGCTGCGCAGTCTTCAAGTTGTTTTATGATTTTATCATACTCTAATGTATGCAAAACTTTTGAATTCATCGTTATAACTCCATTTCTATATTAAAAGTAACAGCCGGGCTGTCATATAACATATAATCATATAATATAATACACTACATTATAATAGGTAATCAAGAGTGAATAACATTTACATAATTTACAAGTTATTCATAATATATTCATAAATATATGTTACATTTATACTAATTGAGATTGTATTTATAGGTTATTTTGTCTAAAATTGTTAAGTAAGAGGAAATTTTGGTATGACAACTCGTAAAAAGAAGATTATTGATGAGAAAGAACATGAGGAAGAAAAGTACAAGTTTATGAAAGAACAGATTAAACCTCAGAGGCGTAAATGTTTTTTCAAAGCTCTTAAAAAACTTGGTGCTACAGTTGTTCTTGCACTGATATTTGGAGGCGTGTCAGCAGTTGTATTTTGTGCTGTCAGGGACAATCTTGAAAAAAAAGAAGGAAGAAGTGTTGCAGCATCAGGTGATGCTGTTTCAAAAGAACTGTCAACAGTTACTCCGTCACCTTCAAATACTCCTAAAGAAGATAAGACGGATGAAGAGTCTGGCATAAGTAAAACAGATGCAGAGGCAATTTATGATTATTCCAAATTGAACAGGAGACTGGCTTCGATAGGAGAATCATGCAAATATTCACTTGTAACGGTAAGTGGCTTCAAGAATGACAGTGAGCTTGATTCCTTTTTAGGACAGAACAGCAATTCATCATATGGTGTTTTTGTTCAGGAGGACAAGGAACGGTACTATATACTCACTTGTTCGGATATAGTTAATGATGCAAAAAAAATAGATGTTAAATTTTATAATGGCAATGAAGCTGAAGCTGAAATTGTGGCTTCTGACAATAATATAAAACTTGCTATTATAAGTATTAAAAAAGAAGATGTTAATGCTACGACTAAGTCAGGTATTGATATAGCTGAATTTGCCAGCCTTAACAGTAATCTTTCACTGGGGTCTAATGTCATAGCAATAGGTGCTCCAAATGGAGTTATGTATTCTGTTATGCTTGGAAATATCACTAAGTCAGATATAAAAGTAGGAATTACAGATAATGAAATAAAGTTATTTTCTACAGATATACCATATTCGCCAAACGGCAACGGTATTGTCCTTAATACAAGAGGGCGTATTATAGGATTTATAACAAATGATTATCATGATTACATAGGTGATAATGCTATAGGATTTATCGAATTTACAAGTGTCCAGGATATAATCAGAAAACTTCTTAATGGCAGTAACTCAGCATATCTTGGTGTTGAGGGATGCAATGTAGATGCAGCCACAGCCAAAGAACATGATCTGTCTCAGGGTGTTTATATAACATCAGTACATTCAAATTCGCCGGCATATTCTGCCGGAATGAGAGTTGGAGATGTAATAACTGAAATGGATGGCATAAATATAATATCAATGACACAGGTGCATTGTATTCTTATTGCGAAAGAACCTAAGGACAGTCTTAAGGTGACTATAACAAGAAAATCAAATAAAAGTACAAAATATAAAAAACTCAAAGTAGTTTTAAAATAAATATGCCTTTCTCAAAAAGCCCATGAAACAATGTGTTTCACGGGCTTTTTTACTCTAGGCTGATGTCATGGATTGCTTCAATGACTTACATTATCATCTTTTAAAATCTGTACAAGTTTGTGGCGGAATGCTTTTTCATATATATTTTCATCATGGAAAGCGAAACGATTGAAGTCAAATTGTGTATTACATATCATTTCGCGTGTAAACAGGCTATATGGTTTATGACTTATATTCGACCAGAATATACATATACATCCGGTTGCTTCCTTCATCGTAATACCGGTGTCTTTTGCAAGAAGATCTACGGTATCATAGTCGAGCATGTAAACATGGGAGTAGTGTCCCACTACCTTTGCAAGTCTTGTTCCATTTATTGTAAAGGTGTTCATATCATATCCGTCTTTAAATTCAACAGCAGTTGATGATGTTTCGGTTGAAACATTATTTTGTGCTATTGCAACAATTGGAAGAACTCTATTGTTGTCGGCAATAAGGTTTTGAAGATCATTATATTCATCTTCATTGGTTACAAAAGCAGCTTTGTTTCCAATTCTGCATATATCTATAAGACCTACTTTGTTCGATAAATCAGACATAAATGATGGCTTTAAGAATGTAGATCTGTCAGTTGTTCCACGAGGCATATCACGGGATGTCATATGATAGAAGTGGAGCTGTCCATCATCAAGAAGGTCGATGGATGTATGCACATGCCAAAGTGTACCTACAAGTTTGCTGTCAATGTAAAACATTTTCATATTGAAATGAAATTTATCGGGCTTATAATCAATTGTTATTTTGTATCCTGGTAAGTGATTTTTATACGAAGATAATTCAGAAGGCATATCTTCAAATACTGGATTAAGTTTAAAACGTGCCCACTTAAATAAAATAGATGCAGCATTTATAAATTCTGATTCAAGTTTTCGTGTTTCTTTATGAAGCAATGGAAGCTCCAGATGAAACAGAACATTTGATTCAAGTCTTGCAAATTTTGTCTTATGATAAGTGTGTTCCTCATGAGGAAATTCACATTTATCACATATCTGGGCAATATCATGGTTGTGGACGTAAAGGTTATTTATAAGTGAAACTATAAGATTATAATTGACATGAGGATGATCAAGCTTTAGCAGTTCCTTGATAAGATCATGTCTGGAGCATTTAAAAAATTTCTTGGCAGTCTCACGATCATTATTAAAAATTGTTATTATTTCAGGACTGAGATTTTCTGATTCGTCCATTTTAATACGAAAATGGCTTTTGAGCATAAGTTCCCAATTTCCATTTTTATAATGGTTGTATGAGAGCTGTTCAAAAAGCTGGACAAGTGACCAGTCGCTGAGCTCGAGATTGGCAAGAATACAATTAAGAATTCTTGATAATTCTTCGCTGCCCTCCCAGAATTGATCGTCAGAAAGAAGACTTTTATATCTCATATCATGTTCAATTTCGTGCCAGCCTTCAAAAAACATTGTACGGAACTGAATCTCAAATGTAGTATCTATAGGCAATGTCCACATATCTTTTTTATATGCATTAAAATATTCAGACGGATAGTGGAATACGCCATTTATCTTTGTTGCTTTAAACTCGTCTGCATTAAAATTATTGCGTGACCAGTGATCAACGAGTTTAAAGGTACTTTCCATAATATCACGGCATATACTAAGGTCGTCATAGTAGTAAAGGACTACTCTCAGACCAAGCAGATCCTGTATTTTTTTAGGATTTTCTTCTGTCCCATAATTGCCTCTTTTGATTTTTGCAGCAATGGATTCGGGTGATTTAACTCTTGAGAAAATACGAAAATATAATCCACATGAAGTAAGAATTTCCCGTATTGCATCTGTAATATGTTCACAAAGCTCATTGAGTTTTTCAAAATCCATTTCCATCTCTATCTGTTCTTCAAGAGTATCATAGTTATAGCTCATTTTGTCACCTCTTTTACAATCTATAATCTTTATAATACCATAAAATGGTGCATGGAGTGTATTGTTTTTTTTGTTTAAATTGGTATATAATAGTAGGCATAATGTTTGATTGGAGAAAAAATATATGAGAGAGATTGATTTTGATGTAGATTTAGATACAAATGACCTGTATTCATTTATGCTTCGTCATACATATTCGGGTATTTCCGGGATTTTTGGAGTGGTTATAAGTCTGGGAAGTCTTGTAATATGTGCTCTTAAGTACAAAGAGCTTGACAGAACTGCTATTGCAGCTTTGATAATCATAGGCCTCATCTTTACTGTTATACAGCCGGTTATGTTGTACAGCAAAGCAAAGACACAGGTAAAAAGAAATAAAAATATAAACGCAAAGCTTCATTATAAACTGGCTGAGGAAGGGATAACAGTTACTCAGGGAGAACAGACAGCGGAAGTAAAATGGTATCAGATAAGAAAAAAAGTGGTTACAGCAAAGGCTGTATATTTATATATGTCTCCTGTACGAGCATTTATTTTCCCGAAGAAGCAGTGTGGTGGTGTTTTTGATGAAATGGTGCTGATGGTAGGAAAGCAGATGGAGAAATACAAAGACTACGAGCCTGACAGTGATGTGGCAGAAAATGAAAGTGAAGCCGATAAGAATAAGGATAATGAGGAAATAAATAATGGTTGAGATATTTGAAAGTCTTTGCGAAAAAGATACATTTGATATTGGAAATAAACTGGGAAAACAGTGCTGCCCCGGGGATATTGTTTTATTAAACGGTGATCTGGGTGTTGGAAAAACTGTTTTTACAAAAGGGTTTGGAAAGGGACTTGGTATAGATGAGCCTATAAACAGTCCTACATTTACCATTATGCAGATATATGAAGAAGGAAGGATACCTTTGTATCATTTTGATGTATACAGGATAGCTGATATAGAAGAGATGGACGAGATTGGTTATGAGGATTTCTTCTTTGGTAAAGGTGTCTGCCTTATTGAATGGGCAGAGCTTATAAAGGAAATTCTGCCGGACAATTGTAAGTCTGTTACGATAGAGAAAGATTTGGAAAAAGGTTTTGACTATAGAAGGATTAAGATAGAGAGTCCGGAATAGAGTGTGATTTGGAGGATTATTATGAAAATACTTGGAATAGACAGTTCGGGGATAGTCGCATCGGCGGCTATTGTAGATGAGGCAAATGTAATATCGGAATTTACTGTTAATAATAAACAGACACATTCACAGACATTACTGCCTATGATAGATATGGTTATAAAAATGTCAGGACTACAGCTCGAAGATATTGACGTTATAGCGGTTGCTGCAGGACCCGGATCATTTACTGGTCTGCGTATAGGTTCTTCAACTGCAAAAGGTCTTGCACTTGCTTTGAAAAAAGAGATAGTGCCTGTTCCTACACTGGATGGTCTGGCGTATAGAATGGCAGTATCTGACAAGATAATATGTCCTATAATGGATGCCAGAAGAAATCAGGTTTATACGGCTGTATATAAGATGGAATCAGGAGAACTGAAATGTTTGTCTGAACAGAAAGCTATTGATATACATGAATTATTAAAAGAACTTGAAGAATTAAAAGAGAAAGTCATATTCTTAGGGGATGGTGTTGAAGTATACAAAGATATCATATCAAAGGATTACAATGGAGAATATGAATTTGCGCCTGTACATATGAATAAACAAAGTGCAGCAGCCGTAGCAGCTCTTGGTCTGATTTACTATAATCAGGGGAAAGCTGAGCCGGCAGCAGAACATAAACCGGTATATCTTAGAAAATCACAGGCAGAGAGAGAAAGAGAAGCAAAACTTAAGGAACAGAAAGAACAGCAATGAATATAAGAAGGATGAATAGTGACGATATTGATGAGGTGAGCAGAATAGAGAATGAGAGCTTTTCCATACCGTGGAGCAGGGAAAGCATCATAAAAGCATATCAGAATGAAGCTAATATATATCTTGCCGCTGAGGATGAGGCTGGTATTATAGGTTTTGCCGGTTTATGGACATCATATGAAACTGCTGATTTATGCAATATAGTAGTAGATAAAAAATATAGAAAAAAACATGCCGGCTATGCCCTGCTTAATGAAGGAATCAGACTATGCCGGGAGAGTAATATAGAGAGAATTATGCTTGAGGTCAGAAAATCAAACAAGCCTGCAATAAACTTATATAAAAAAATGAATTTCTGTGAAATAGGTATTCGTAAGTCATATTATAGTGAACCTGTAGAAGATGCATTGATCATGGAGAAAATATTGTAATCTATTCCAGTTGTTCCCACTATACATTTGATATAGATGATTATATAATCTGAGTTGTAGTGATGTTTGATGACTAAGGAGGAAATGCAATGTCTGATAAATTATATTGTAATGTATGTGGCAGGGAACTGGAAATGGAAAATGGTATATTGCTTGAAGATGCATTTGAGGCAAGAAAACAGTGGGGCTTTTTTTCAAACAAAGATGCAAAGCTTCATTCATTTACTATATGTGAAAAGTGTTATGATGAGATGATAAAAAACTTCGTTATTCCTGTTAAGGAGACGGATGTTACGGAATTATAAATTGTTTGAAATTAAAATTATGTATGATATAATAATCGATAGTGTTTTTTGGACGCTATCGATTTTTTGTTTTATTTATATAGATATTTTGAATATGTTGTGAAAGGATAAATATATATGTTGGATTTATGTTTGCTTGGGACAAGTGGGATGATGCCGCTATCAGGGCGCTGGCTGACGGCACTTATGACAAGACTTGAGGGCAGCAGCCTTCTCATAGATTGTGGTGAGGGAACGCAGATTGCAATAAGGGAAAAAGGATGGAGCGTAAATCCTATAGATACAATTTGTTTTACTCATTATCATGGAGATCATATAAGTGGCCTTCCGGGTCTGCTTTTGTCTATGGGAAATTCTGACAGAACAGATCCTGTAACTCTTATAGGTCCCAAGGGACTTGAAAAGGTTGTTAATTCACTTAGAGTGATTGCTCCGGGACTGCCATTTCAGCTTAAATTTATAGAGCTTACCGAAAAGGAACAGGAAATAAAGGTAAACGGTTACAATATAAAGGCGTTTAAGGTGAATCATAATGTACTATGTTATGGTTATACTATTACTGTTCCGAGAGGTGGACGTTTTTATCCAGAGCTTGCAAAGAAAAATGAGGTTCCTATGAAATTGTGGAGCCGTTTACAGAAGGGAGAAACATTGGAACTGGATGGTGTTATATATACACCGGATATGGCTATAGGACCTCCGAGAAGAGGAATTAAACTAACATACTGCACTGACACCAGACCTGTTCAAAGTCTTATTGACAATGCTCATGGTTCGGATCTTTTGATATGTGAAGGCATGTATGGAGAAAAAGACAAAAAATCCAAGGCAATAGAAAATAAACATATGATGTTTACAGAGGCTGCCAATGTTGCAAGAAAAGCAGAAGTAGAAGAATTATGGCTGACTCATTACAGCCCATCGCTTTTGAGACCTGAAGAATATATGAAGGATGTAAGAAAGATATTTAAAAATGCTTATGCAGGCAAAGATTGTATGAGCAGAACACTTGAATTCCCGGAGGATGAGTAATCCGTGGTATAGTTGGGGGCAAAATATCTTTTGACCCTGACATCATAAATATAGTATAATTACATTATAGGACACTTCATATTTTTGTAAATTTTGGAGAGAGGGGGATTCTGCATGGATAAGAAGAATAAAAAAATAATCAGAACATTCACTATAATGATATGTATTGCCGCAGTTATACTGGCAGGATTTTATTACATATCGCGTGAAGATGGCGAAAATACGGCAGTTTCATCTGAAAATGAGACAGAGGTAGATAAATTGCTTGGAAAAGATCTTGACGATAAATATCCGGAAACTCCTGTAGAGGTTGTTAAGATGTATTGGAGAATAAACAAGTGTATTTACAATACATCGCTAAAAGATGAGGAGTTTGATGGATTGTTAAAGCAGTTAAGAAAAATGTATGATGAAGAATTACTTAACGATGATGATAATTCCTGGAAGGCTATGTCAGACAGATTGAAGAAAGACAAGGCTGAATATGCAGAAGATAAGAAAACTATATCAACATATACTGTAGAACAGAACAGTTCCGTAAAATACGGGAAAGTGGATGGCAAAGACTGTGCTACAGTTATAACTGCAACTATGATAAAGAAGAAAACTGAAAGAAGTATGGTTTATGAAAAGTTTTTATGCCGCAAGGATTCAAGTAATAATTGGAGAATCCTTGGATGGGATATAACGAAAGATAAAGACGAGATAGCATCAGTCATTAGTGAATAGCAATATTTTATCACATTGCTATTTGCTTCTGAGTGAAGGCGATAGTTTTGGCGGCAGAAGTGAGGATTAGTATGGAGAAAGATATATTGATTTTAGGAATAGAAAGTTCATGTGATGAGACTGCGGCTGCAGTTGTGAGAAATGGCAGGGAGGTTTTATCAAATGTCATTTCATCACAGATTGCGATTCATACGTTATATGGCGGTGTTGTGCCTGAAATCGCATCACGTAAACATATAGAAAAGATTAATCAGGTTATAGAGGAAGCTCTGAATGAGGCAGATGTATCACTGGAAGATATAGATGCGGTTAGCGTAACATATGGACCGGGTCTTGTCGGTGCACTTCTTGTTGGCGTTGGTGCAGCAAAGGCAATAGCATATGCTGCGCATAAACCACTGGTTGGAGTACATCATATAGAGGGACATATTGCAGCAAATTATATAGAACATCCGGATCTCGAACCGCCATTTTTATGTCTTGTTGTATCCGGAGGACATACGCATCTTGTGCGTGTATTGGAATATGGTAAATTTGAGATCATTGGCTGTACGCATGATGATGCAGCAGGAGAGGCATTCGATAAAGTTGCCAGAGCTATAGGGTTAGGTTACCCTGGAGGACCTAAAATTGATAAGCTTGCAAAGGAGGGAAATCCATATGCAATAGATTTTCCGAGGGCCAAGATAGATGGACACGAGTATGACTTCAGTTTTTCGGGAGTCAAGTCTGCAGTGCTTAATTATATAAATGGCTGTGAGATGAAAGGCATAGAGATAAACAGAGCTGATGTAGCAGCTTCTTTTCAGCAGGCTGTAGTAGACGTACTTGTAAACAGGGCTGTAGGTGCTGCTAAAAGACTTGGGGAAGACAAGATAGCTGTTGCAGGTGGTGTTGCATCCAATTCAGCACTTAGGGAGGCAATGCAGAAGGGGTGTGATGACGCAGGTATCAGACTATATCATCCATCACCTATATTCTGTACAGACAATGCTGCTATGATAGCTGTACAGGGATACTATGAATATATGTCAGGCACAAGAAGTGGACTGGATCTTAATGCAGTACCAAATCTTAAGATAGGACAGAGATAGGAATAAGGCTATTATAAACCTGCCAGCTACGCTGTCAGTCGCTGCTACGCAGCTTTTGTTTATTTCATTTCAGAAATGAAAGGCTATTCCACTATAAAAATATAATAAGCAATACAATGAGCAAGCTCAAATATTGCATATTATATTTTTATAGCTGAACTGTTACAAAATTTTGAAAAAAGTTGAAAAAAGGTGTTGACATATATATTGCAATCTGTTATTATCAATATCGTTGCAGGGCACGAGAGCAACAGAAACAAAATAGAATAAAGCGTTATGGAGAGGTATCGAAGTGGTCATAACGAGGCGGTCTTGAAAACCGTTTGTCCGCAAGGGCGCGTGGGTTCGAATCCCACCCTCTCCGTTTAATCAGAGATTAACACATTCGATTATGATGTTGAAAGATGATGATTATGTAAATTGATTTTGAATTTTATAACTGTGTAATAATCAGCTTAAAGAATATTTCGGTCAAAAGTACATTTTAGAACATATGGATAATGTATTCTAAAATGTTCTTTTGACGGAATCCGAGAGGATTGGAGAAATACCCAAGAGGCTGAAGGGGCTCCCCTGGAAAGGGAGTAGGTCGTTAATAGCGGCGCGAGGGTTCAAATCCCTCTTTCTCCGTTGGACGCAGTATTTTATATGTACTGTGTTTTTTTATGCGATTTTTTGAAAAAGAAAATATCAAATGATAAAAACTTTTGAAAAAATCAAAAAAGTTGTTGACAAGCGAAAGTGATTATGATAATATATATCTCGCTGACGCAAACAAAATAA
>CAZFFA010000010.1:0-424 GCA_964517955.1 uncultured Jutongia sp.
TACCGAGTTTGTGTCAAGTGTGCGCAGACACAAATCTCGTATATGAAAAATCTTTCATATGTGAAAAACCTTTCATATATGGATTTTTCACACTATTCTCCATAAAATTTCCTATCCAATAAAAAAGGCAATGCCAGCGCATTGCCTCTGCAAGAATTGCTAAAGCAATTCTTGTTGGCATCACACTATGTTACGAGCATTTTCCTATACATTAAAAAAACGCCTCAGACATGAGACGTTTTCTACACAATAACAGCTCCAAACTACTCTTAATGGTTAAATATAGTTTGGAACCGCTTTTATGACCACTTTTTTCATATGATATATCATAATAAGCAACCTTTATATTTATCACGTTTCATGCCTTTGCATCGGGACGAACCCTCTGTTTCAGTACATTGATATATTTATATTATCATCTTAT
>CAZFFA010000010.1:448-24878 GCA_964517955.1 uncultured Jutongia sp.
GATTTAATTTCAAGACAGCAATTTGACGAATAAATTTTACTGTATGCTTTTTTATACGTAAGACGCACAAATGATATAAGATTTTTACTAAGGAACGATTCCCTTTACAAAATGTTTTTAATAAGAAATTATTACATCTTCAGCATCTTCAAGGACATGAAGAAGTATATCCGCATACTCTCCAACATTTTTCTTCAAAGAATCAAAATTAAGAATTTTTATTGACAATGATTTTCCTGTATTATCAATACAATCATGTAGTGCATCAAGATTATTTCCGTAATATTCCGGCAATTCTAATTGTTTCTTTAAGTATTTATGCAGATCACTTTTATTTTTTATATTTTTAAAATCCAAAATTACATTCATTCTTAATCTCCAGCTTATCGTAAATTAATTTAATTCAAAAAATAAACTTTACTTTCTTTCAAACTATCACCCTCATTAATACATTAATATAATTTTTCAAACGTAGCATAATGATCAGCAGTATAAAAAATCAATCCATCATTTGAATATATAATCCTTTCAGCACCTCTCTCTAACGCTCCTAAAGTATTTATATCACATTCATAATAAACCCTGCCGTATTTTACTGGTAACGATTTCTCATAATTAGAATAAACATCTCCGCCAATACATTTATCCGATGCATAATTTAAAAGAGAGCCTCCATTCCAACCTAATAATTTAGCCTCCTTCTTAGTTATAAAATTATCTGGCAGTTTATTATATTCATGAATATATGATGCAACTTTTTCTTTACTTGTATATTTTCCATTTTCTACAATTTTATCTGTCTCACCCGATGTAACATTTATATTGCAGACATATGACTTGCCACTACATTTAGCAATTATTACTGCCTCTCCAACTGACCTTGCATATACATTTTTTCCATCAGCAAAGACAATTTTTTTATTACTTGAAAACCATACGACTCTGCTTTTTGGATTTTTTAATGTGAGTTTTGCATTGTTTCTGTAAACAAGTGTAATATTTTTTGAGCTTATTTCTGTTTTTTTAACAGTAATTTTACAATTATATTCTTTTCCACCCGTCTTTGCTGTAATTACAGTCTTTCCCGAATTTTTAGCTTTAACTTTTCCTTTGGAGCTAACTGTTGCAACCGAAACTTTATTTGAAGACCATTTTACTTTCTTATTATTGTTCTGAATACTAAGTTGAAGTGAATCTCCTGTCCACAATACAGCCGATGTATGATTTAATCTTGCTGCTGCCTGAGTATTTTGTGAGACCATAAATACACAGTTAAGAATCAATAAAGCCGTCAACAAAAAAACAGGCGTTTTGATTTGTTTTATCTTTTTCATTTTCAAATTTCCTCCCATATTTGCTATTATTATTGTATATGTCATAAACAATCTAACATATTTACAATAAATCTAACACATTAAATATTAATAGGCAATATATGTTATATGAATAAATTTCGCTGTCTTATATCATTTTATGCTGTTAAGCATCTATGCAAAATGCCTTATGAATCCTTTTTAATTCCTAATTATATTTTTGATTTTGCATATGCACTTACCAATATTTGCCAAGAATTTCTCTATATTTATTCCAATAGAAAGAGCGTTTGTCTTCGTCGGTACTTATTCTGTGTATTTTACAGAATTATGTACCGCTACGTAAGACAACCGAGCGGGAGCGTCTCTTTTTATGGAATAAATATAGGAAATTCATTTTAGATAATACAATGGTCGCATTTTTAAGAATTATTTAGAAAACGCCACAGAAAATACGATAAAACCGTTAAATTCTGTGGCGTTTTATTTTTCGGTAAATCGTAACAGTTCAGCTATAAAAATATAATAGGCAATATTTGAGCTTGCTCATTGTATTGCTTATTATATTTTTATAGTAGAATAGCCTTTCATTTCTGAAATGAGATAAACAAAAGCTGCGTAGCAGCGACTGACAGCGTAGCTGACAGGTTTATGAATGTAAGAAATGAATGGCTGAACTGTTTCGGTAAATCTGCAAATAGGCTGTATTAACTTGATATAGGACAGGGAAATTGATTCTTAACAACTGTCACTCTTTAGTAACAGTTCAGCCTCTTTTCTTACACACTCTAATCAAACGCTACCTTCCAGTTTTCATCCATGTAAGCGTCAAAGCACATATTGATCTGCTCCAAAGTTGCTTTCTCAGGTGCAATCTCATCCGGAATCTCATTTCTATCAAAATACCTGATTTCTGTAGTTTCGATATTTTCGACAAATTCCCCACCTGTAACATTACATAAAACAAATATTTTTATTACACCGTATGGCAGATTGCAGACATTATGCTTACGCCAGTCCTGAACTGCAATGAGCCTTTCAGCATATACATTAAGTCCCGTTTCTTCTTTTGTTTCTTTTACTGCATTGGAGCCAACAGACTGGTCAACGTCACACCATCCGCCCGGCAGTGACCATGTTCCGTTTTTTTCATGCACAAGCAGTATCTTTCCATCACTGAATATAGCTGCTCTTGTATCAATCTTCGGCGTCTGATATCCATTCTCACTGCAGAAATATTTTTTAACTTCTTTTACAGGCGTTTCCGTTGCAAATGCAAGCATTTCAGCCGAGATATCTCTGAGTTCCTGATAACGTTCCCTGTCATATTCATTTTCACCATACGCAAGTCCAGCCTGTGCTATACTCTGAACACGCATTGCCAGTTCTGTCCATTTATCCATAGTCTACTCCAATCTATATATGTAATAATCAGCATAATTCTTTTTACATATATACTAAACGCTTATAGCTTTGACTGCAAGTGTCAAAATCGATTAGAGGCTTTCTACAAATCTCATAAATCCATTCATTCCGTCTTCGTCGTTCTTATAAACACCGGCATGTTCAAGAACCTTCTTAAATACTATACCGATTTCGTCCTGAAGGATTTTATCTACATTGTCTGCATTTATATCGTCATATTTTGTCTTAAATTCATCTACCCAGTCGGCGTGTTTTTCAAGTTCTTCGTCGCTTCTTATATCTTTTCCTTCAACGATAAACTCACCAAGTCTCTTCATTTCATTCTTGAGTCTTGCAGGAAGTACAGCAAGTCCCATAACCTCGATAAGACCGATATTTTCCTTCTTGATATGATGAAGCTCTTTGTGTGGATGATATACTCCAAGTGGATGTTCTTCTGTAGTAATATTGTTACGAAGAACAAGATCAAGCTCATATTTACCATCACGTTTACGTGCTATAGGAGTGATAGTATTGTGTGGCTCACCATCTGTCTCGGCAAAGATAAATGAAGCTTCATCTGTATATTTTCTCCAGTTTTCAAGATTATGTGCACCGAGTTTAACAAGCTTGTCGCTGTCCTTATCCTTTATACGTATTACAGACATAGGCCAGTTTACAATACCGGCTTCAACATCTTCGTAACCTTTTATTATAATCTCTTTCTTGATACCTGCGCGTGCCATGGCAAATTCATAATGACCACCCTGAAAATGCTCATGTGAAAGAATTGAACCGCCAACTATAGGAAGATCAGCATTGGAACCCACAAAGTAGTGAGGAAACTGCTTAACAAAATCAAAAAGTTTACGGAATGCTGATTCATCAATCTTCATAGGTGTATGCTGTGAATTAAATACTATGCAGTGCTCATTGTAATATACATATGGTGAATACTGGAATCCCCATTTTGTGCCATCTATTGTAACAGGTATGATACGGTGTGTCTGTCTTGCGGGATGATTAAGACGTCCTGCATAGCCCTCATTTTCCATACAAAGCTGACATTTTGGATATGCGCTCTGTTTTGCATTCTTTGCTGCTGCAATAGCCTTTGGATCTTTCTCAGGTTTTGAAAGGTTTATAGTAATATCAAGTGTTCCATATTCTGTGTCAGCAGTCCACTTCATATCCTTTGCTATACGATATCTTCTTATGTAATCAGTGTCTCTGCTGAAATTATAATAAAATTCTGTTGCCTTTTCAGGTGATTCCTTATATAATTCATTGAATTTAGATATGACAACACTTGGTGCAGGAACAAGACATCCCATAATCTTAGTGTCCATAAGATCTCTGTAAGCAACACTGTTTTCTTCCATGACACCATTGTCATATGCAAAATCAAGCAAGCCTGATAATATTTCTTCAAGTTCTGTATCAGCATCTACATTCTCCGGCTCATTGTATTCATCAATCTTAAGTACCTCAAGAATACGGTTTATTGTATATATCTCATCCTCTTTAGCTACAAGTTCCCTGTTTATTCCATAATTAACCAACTGTCTAATAAGTACATTGATATCGCTCATAATCTACCTCCACTTAAAATTCGTGCATATTTCCAAATAGTCTTGGAAATGTTTCTCTTATCTGCATATAGAATAACACATTTTTTCACACATTGCAACCGGTTGTTCAAATAAAGTATCCCAAAACATAACAGTTCAGCCAAAAAAATAATCAACAACACCTGAGCTTACTCATTGTATTGTTGATTATCTTTTTATGTTGGAACAGCCTTTTATTTCAGAAATGAAATAAACAAAATCCAACTTATTTATTCATAAATTTATTTACTGCATTTACAAGAGCTTCAATAGACGCCTGAATGATATCTTCATTTGTTCCGGCACCCCATGTAAGCTTATCATTCTCATCTGTAATTCCTACATAACACATAGCCTGTGCACTTGAATTTCTTGATAATGAATGCTCTTCATATTCTGCAACATGATATACAATATCAAAATGCTTGCGTACTGCTTTACTTACTGCATTAAGGCGACCATTGCCCTGTGCTTCTACAACTGTCTTCTTGTCACCCTCTGCAATAGTAACTATAGCAACTATACCGCCATTTTCCTGTCTGAAGTGACACTCCGGTATATCGAACTTCTTATCCTTTGGTCTGTAATTTTTGCGGAATATTTCAAGCATTTCTTTAGGATCAAGTTCGGCATGTTCATGGTCAGACACACCTTTCATAAGATATCCAACCTCTTCACGCATCTTGTCAGGAATTATAAGGCCAAAGTTCTGTTTAAGAACGTAAGCAACTCCACCCTTACCTGACTGGCTATTGATACGGATAACATCTGAATCATATGTTCTTCCGACATCCTTCGGATCAATTGGAAGATATGGAACTGTCCAGAACTTATCATGACCGGCTTCTCTGTAAGCCATCCCCTTTGATATAGCATCCTGATGTGAACCTGAGAATGCTGTAAATACAAGTTCGCCTGCATATGGCTGTCTCATAGATACCTGCATCTGTGTAAGTTTTTCATATGTATCAACTATTTCCTGCATATTGCTGAAATCAAGTTTTGAATCCACACCATGTGAATGAAGATTCATTGCCATAGTTACTATATCAAGATTACCTGTTCTTTCACCATTGCCAAATAATGTTCCCTCTATTCTGTCAGCACCGGCAAGAACACCAAGTTCTGCTGTAGCAACACCTGTACCCCTGTCATTGTGTGGATGAAGTGAAAGAACAACATTATCACGATATTTAAGATTCTTGCTTACATATTCAACCTGACTTGCAAATACATGTGGCATAGCATTTTCTACTGTTGATGGTAAATTGATGATTGCCTTTGCATCAGCCGTTGGCTGCCATACATCAAGAACTGCATTACAAACCTCTACTGCATAGTCAACCTCTGTACCATGGAAGCTTTCCGGGCTGTATTCAAATCGGATATTGCCTTTAACTTCTGCGGCAAGTTCCTTAAGAAGTTTGGCACCATCTACTGCAATTTTCTTAATTTCTTCTTTCGACTTACGGAATACCTGCTCTCTCTGTGCTACTGATGTAGAATTATATACATGCACGACTGCATTTGGTGCTCCGTCTACAGCTTCAAATGTCTTACGGATAATATGCTCACGAGCCTGTGTAAGTACCTGAACAGTTACATCATCCGGAATAAGCTTTCTATCAATAAGTGTACGAAGGAAATTAAATTCAGTTTCAGAAGCGGCAGGAAAACCTACCTCAATCTCCTTAAAACCAATCTTAACAAGCATCTTGAAAAATTCAACTTTCTGCTCAAGACTCATCGGCTCAATAAGTGCCTGATTTCCATCACGAAGATCAACGCTGCACCATATTGGTGCCTTTTCAATAGAATCCTTTTTCACCCAGTCGTAACACTCAACAGGTGGCATAAAATAACTTTTCTGATACTTTTCAAAACCTTTCATAACTTGCCTCTCTTTCTTTTAAATCTATACCTGAAAAAGTGGTGTACGTCATCGCAAAGCTTACAATAAAGTAAGCAAAAAAACACGCCTCTATAAATTATAGAGACGTGAGAATAAACTCGCGCGGTACCACTCTTATTCATGAAAAAATCATGCTCTCACAGGTACATCAACTACTGCTTCAATACCTTTCCCCTCTAACGCTGGGACTGCGTCCAAGTCTACTAAACATTTCAACCGGCAGCTCCAAGGCGAGTTCACTGCTTCACTTCAACTGTTTCACATCAACCAACAGCTTTCTGAATTCCATTCCACAGATACTATTCCTCTTCTCCGCTTTATGTCCAATACTATATCATATATTTTTTTTGTTGTAAAGTGACCAGCAAATAAAATATTCACCATTTTTAACAGTTCAGCTATAAAAATATAATAGGCAATATTTGAGCTTGCTCATTGTATTGCTTATTATATTTTTATGGTGGAATAGCCTTTCATTTCTGAAATGAAATAAACAAGAGCTGCGTAGCAGCGACTGACAGCGGTAGCTGGCAGGTTTATGAATTGATGTAATGAAAGGCTGAACTGTTACCACCATATTATCATATTTTTTGCGACTATTATACATTTTATATATCAAAAAACAGACAGCAGAATTTATTCCTGACCCGTTAACATTGACCATAACAATATCTAATGATATTATACATTACATATCGTTTTTACTCAAAAAATACAATAAGAGAGGTTATTTATGATATTTGGTGTATCTTATTACTTTATACTTATGAATTTCTTTATATTCAGTATATGCGGCTGGATATACGAAAGTACATTTGTCTCAATTCGTACAGGCAAACCGGTGAACAGAGGCTTTCTTGTCGGTCCAATGCTCCCGCTATATGGAACAGGCGCAACACTTGTATACCTTATACTGCGCCCTGTATCACACATTCCTTCTCTGCTTTATGCAGCAGGAATGCTTGTCGCTACTATTCTTGAATACATAACTTCATATCTTCTTGAAAAAATATTTCATGCAAAATGGTGGGACTACACAAAAGACCCCTACAATCTAAATGGGCGAATAGCACTTATCCCTTCACTATTTTGGGGATTTCTGTCACTCCTTTTATTTGACACATTAGAACCACTTGCTATGAAGTTGATTGATGCAATCCCATATAAAACAGGTGTGATATTGCTGCATGTGCTTATTGTGGTGTCATGCATAGACCTTGTTTACACTATAATTACTACAATTAACTTCCGTAAACAGCTTGAAAACTTCTACAATTTCAGAAACGAACTCGAAAAACAGCTTGAAGACATACCGTTTACTTCACTTCGTGACATAATAAGCTCAACTTCTAACAGTTTTTCAGAAAAAATGGAAGCTACTATCCAAAAGCTGAGTTCTCTTAAGGAAAATGTTGCAGAAGACCCTCGTATTACAGCACTTGAAGAAAAATTTAAGACTTATACAGAAAAATATACTATATTTACTAAAAAGAACAAATTCTTTGGAAACAGACGTATCATGGATGCATTCCCTACCATGAAATTCATATCTAAGAATCATTCAGCCATAGATGTAAAAGAACTTATCAGCAACTTCAATATCAAAGGAAAAATCAAAAAAGATCAATAGCTATATTTTGTATATGCTATTGCATTGCGACACTATATGTGGTAGTATCGTAGCTGTGGTCTTACTATGAGGTTATCGTTTTCATACAGACAGAACATGACATTCTTTGCCATTATGTATAATACGATAATACATAATTTAAAACATGCTAAAAGACCATATATCAACGAAGAAAGCAGGGATTTAATGAAAATCATAAAAAGAAGCGGTGCAGAGGATACTTTCAATGTCTCTAAAATAGTTGCCGCTGTTAAAAAGGCAAATAGGGAAGTTCCAACTTTAGAAAGACTTTCTGACCAGCAGATAGAACAGATTGCAGAAAATGTAGAACAGATATGTCTTGATCTTAAACGTTCTCCAAATGTAGAAGAGGTTCAGGATTTTGTTGAAGATCAGATTATGAATATGAGGGCATTTTCTCTTGCAAGAAAATATATAACCTACCGCTACACCAGAGCTCTTGTCCGTAAATCAAATTCTACTGATAAACAGATTATGAGTCTTCTTGAATGTAAAAACGAAGAAGTAAGACAGGAAAATTCCAACAAAAACCCTACTGTAAACAGCGTACAGCGTGATTATATGGCTGGCGAGGTAAGTAAAGATATTACAAAAAGATTTTTACTGCCGGAAGATATCGTACGTGCACATGAACAGGGATTAATACATTTCCACGATTCAGACTACTTTGCACAGCATATGCACAACTGCTGTCTTGTCAATCTTGAAGACATGCTTCAGAATGGAACAGTTGTAAGTGAAACCATGATTGAAAAACCAAAGAGCTTTTCAACAGCCTGCAATATAGCCACACAGAGTATTGCACAGATTGCAAGCTCACAATATGGCGGTCAGAGTATCTCACTTGCCCATCTTGCACCATTTGTTGATATAAGCCGCAAGAAATTCAGACGTCAGGTCAAGGAAGAATTTAAGGCATCCGGCATAAATTATACCAAAGAGCAGATTGACAAAGTGACTGAGCTTCGTGTAAAGGACGAAATCAAACGAGGTGTACAGGTTATCCAATACCAGGTTATCACACTTATGACAACCAACGGTCAGGCTCCTTTTGTAACTGTATTTATGTACCTTGATGAAGTACCGGAGGGACGTACCCGTGATGATCTTGCACTCGTTATGGAAGAAATGCTCAACCAGCGTATACTTGGTGTCAAAAATGAAAAGGGCGTATATATTACACCTGCTTTTCCAAAGCTTATATATGTACTTGAAGAAGATAATATACACGAAGATTCAAAGTATTGGTATCTTACTGAACTTGCAGCAAAATGTACTGCAAAACGTATGGTTCCCGATTACATATCAGAAAAGATCATGAAGCAGCTCAAAGATGGCAACTGCTATCCTTGTATGGGATGCCGTTCATTCCTTACTGTATACCATGATGAGAATGATAAACCAAAATTCTATGGAAGATTTAATCAGGGTGTCGTAACAGTAAACCTTGTAGATATCGCCTGCTCTTCTGATGGAGATATTGATAAATTCTGGGAAATATTTGATGAACGTATGGAGCTTTGTAAACGTGCTCTTATGTACAGACATGAAAGACTTAAGGGAACACCTTCAGATGTTGCTCCAATTCTCTGGCAGTATGGTGCTCTTGCAAGACTTAAAAAAGGTGAAACAATTGATAAACTCCTTTACAATGGATATTCAACTATTTCTTTAGGATATGCCGGCTTATGCGAATGTACAAGATATATGACAGGCAAATCACATACAGATCCTTCTGCTACTCCTTTTGCACTTGAAGTCATGCAGAGACTTAATGATGCGTGTGCAAAATGGCGTGAGGAAGAAAATATTGATTTCAGCCTTTATGGAACACCGCTTGAATCTACTACATATAAATTTGCCAAATGTCTGCAGAAACGTTTTGGCATTATCCCCGGCGTAACAGACAAAAACTATATAACAAACAGTTATCATGTTCATGTAACAGAGCCTATCAATGCATTTGACAAGCTTAAGTTTGAGTCACAGTTTCAGGCACTTTCTCCGGGTGGTGCAATAAGCTATGTCGAAGTACCAAATATGGATGATAATATTCCGGCGGTATTGTCTGTCATGCAGTATATTTATGAGAATATTATGTATGCGGAATTAAATACCAAGAGCGATTACTGCCAGGTATGCGGCTACAATGGGGAAATCCAGATTGTAACCGATGAAGACGGCAAACTTATCTGGGAATGCCCAAACTGCGGCAACAGAAATCAGGATAAGATGAATGTTGCAAGAAGAACCTGCGGTTATATCGGCACGCAGTTCTGGAATCAGGGACGTACACAGGAAATCAAGGAACGTGTACTGCATCTGTAAAGAGGTAATACCACCTGTAAATCTTTAATTGCAAATTGAACTTAGTTACAGCAAAAGGTTATACTAATCGTATAACCTTTTGTTTATTTAGTTTACATTAATAATACATTAACACTCTATTCTCCCGCCTGCTTTAATGCCATTTTAATTACATCATCACTGATATAAAATCCATTATTACGAATTGTATCAATTTCATTTCTCACAGAAGCAATAATGCCTATTTTTTTAGCCTTTAATAAAACACCTATAGTACCGGTAACCTTCAAACCTAAATATTTTGCTGTTTTCTTTGCAGCATTGTCATCTATTATAACCAAATCTGCTCTTGGCTCACTCTGTGCAAGAATCATCACATCTACTTCTCCTGCATGAAGCTTTGCTTTATACATCTTTCTGTCTGCTATATCTGTTATTTTCTCAACAATAATCCAATCCATATTATTTTTTATCTGCACACATGCTGAATCCGGCTTAGCTGTTACTTCGTCAAATACAGCTTTCGGAATAATGATACAACCATATATTTCTTTTAATATTTTTAGCAATCCCGCATTACACAAAGCAATTAACGGAGTAGAATTTACAATTACTCTACGCATTATTCATCTCCTCTAAAAATTCTTCTTCATCATCAAAGCTAAAAATGGATATTCCATTATTACTTAAATATCTTATAAATTCTTCTTCTGTAACCCCTGCAATCTGCGCACTATATCCAATAGATATATGATTTTGAGTATAAAGTGTCATCGCAATTGCTTTCTTTGCAAAATCACTCGCCTGTTCTTCTGTCATTTTTATATCATATAATACTTCATCTGGTATTTTTATTGCAATACTACACATTTCAAACACCTCCTAAAGATAAATTTTATTATAGTATTATAATAAAAACAAACCCCCGCTGTCAATTTCTCAATTGACAGCAGGGGTATTTTAATATCTATATCCACGTATAATCTCCACCTGTAATTGCCAGTGACAACAGTGTATCCATCTTCTCAACTTCTTCTTTTCCTCTTACAACCTGAAGAAGCTTTGCATCTTCTTTTGCAACAGGCATCTCTTCATCAGGACCTATCTCCATATCAGTTTCTTCGCCACAATACGGACAGACAAGCTGCGGTCCGACTTTCAGTGATAAAAATCTGCTGCCACATTCTTTACATTCGTAATAGCCACACATCTCTGTGTTATCCGGTACATAATACATAATCTAACCTCTTTTACGTTCAGATACGCAATTTCAATAAAATATGTGTATCTGCTAAACCTTTCATTTTACATTCGCAAAGCTATTTACTCTAACTGTACTTCTTTATAATCTCACACAATTTGTCATACTTTACTTTCAGTGATGCAAAAAGCTCATCTGTTCCATCAAGCTCTCCTGCACGAAGCTTTTCAACCAATGGCACATCTGCTTCTAGAAGATTATCAAATCCAAGATTACCTGATAACCCTTTAATTGTATGTGCACACTTAAAAGCTTCCTCGGCATCCCTGCCTGCAAGAAACTCTCCCAATTGCATAAAATTGGTATCATCAAGGAACTTTACAAGAAACTTATGATACAAATCTTCTTTTCCCATAAATCTTTCTAATGCTGTGTCATAATCAACACCCTCTGCTACTAATTCATCTCTAAATTCACTCATTTTTTTCTATCCTCCAGCTTTTATATAACCCCCGTATTAATCACACTATCACCGGGTAATTTTCTCACGCACATCTCTGCCATCCGCAGTTCTACATATCCACATAATATCTGCTTTCACAGTACACACTATATCCATTAAATTCATTATACCTTACCCTATTGATTAAGTAAAGCAATGGATATTACAAAGAATTTACACTTATTACATTCTGCTATTGTTCACATCTATTGTAAATTAACAACACAAAATATAATTGAAAAATTTGGCACATCATTCATCTCTTTGTGCCAGATCCTTATTGATAGCATCAAGATAATGAACAAAAATCTGATTAGTCACCTTTATAATATATTTCTTATCAAGTTCTTCTATTCTAAAGCTCTTTCTCCCTCCTAAAGCTGCTCTGTCCCAAAATCGCTTAACATCCCTATATGGCACATAATAATATTCTTCCCTATTGCTGAAATATATTATCAAAAATGATATACCCTGCTGTTGTTCATAATCCCCCATAAATTTTATCTGATGCTCATGTATATTCTGTAGCGGAAATGTATCTGTTGCACATTCCTTTGCATCGAAACATACAGGTATTCCCTGAACATTACCTATATAATCAACTGTGCTTTTCTGTTCAAAATATGCAAGTGTTATATGATGTTTCTGCTTATCAATCTCTATCGGGGTAATAGGTGTGGGAATCTTCTGGACAAGAGCAAGTTTCTCCTGCCTGTACCTTTCATTGGTAAGATTTATTGCTTCTTCAAGAACTGAGCCTCTAAGTCCTCTTGAATTCCATGATGGCACTTTTCTCCCGCCTTTCTCCTGAAATCTGTTCTTTATTCATAATCGGCACCTGCCACGTTGATATAAACATCTACAATTTCATACCCAATCCCTTTATTATATCTTCAAACTGCTTTGGTACAGGTGCTTCAAGAATCATCCCATTGTACTTATCCGGCATATCACCTACACTTTCAAGGTGTAATTGCCATGCATGAAGAAGCTGGTGTTTAAGTCCAAAATTCTTTTTAAATATCTGGTAAACATCTTTATGTCCATATTTTGCATCACCTACTATAGGATGACCTATGCTCTTAAGATGTGCCCTTATCTGATGTGATTTACCCGTTACAAGATGAACCTTAAGAAGTGTATATTCTTTGTCATCTATGTGACCATACTGCAATGGTTCATATTCTGTAATTATCCTTACTGAATTTGGTGCTTTATCTTTTGTAATATTTACCGTATTATGATTTTCATTCTTTACAAGATAACCGTCTATCCTGCTGGGCTTATCGATTTTTCCTTTAACTATACAAAGGTAATATTTCTTAAGATTTCTCTCCCTGAAAAGCTCATTCATCCACTGAAGTCCTCTTACAGACTTTCCGGCAACTATAAGACCACTTGTATTGCGGTCAAGCCTGTTGCATATTCCCGGACGGAACGTTTTCATATCATACTGCTTATTCTTAAGATACTCTGTTATATATTCTACAAGTGATATATCATCCTTCGATGCCTTCTGTGAAAGCATACCTACAGGTTTGTTTATCACAAGAATATCATCATCCTCATATACGACATCCAGCTTAACCTGAGGCACTTTCTGTCCTGCATTTTCAGTTTCTTTCTGAAATTTAATAATCGTATCATCTGCAAGAAAGAGCTTAATCTCATCTCCCGCTGCAAGCCTTTCCATCCCTGATGCTTTCTTACCATTGAGCACGATATTTTTCTTGCGCATCATCTTATAAAAAAAACTTTTGGGAGCTTCCGGCATAAATTTAGCAAGCATCTTATCAAGGCGCTGACCTTCATCCTGTGATGTTATATTTATTAACTGCATTTGTTACCCTCTCTATACTATGATGTTGGGGTCAAAAGGTATTTTGCCCCCAAACTGATGCCACGGATTGCTCCATTGCTACACAATTTTCGCAATTATACTATAAGAGAAGTAAGATATGACTTTACATTCTCTTCTTCTTCCTCATCAATTTCTGCCTTGCTTACACAATCAAGCTCATTGATAAATATCTTTTCACTATCCACCACTTTGACTTTATATCCGCTTCCCCAGTTAGCAACGCCGCCTGACAAATATTTACGGATATATCCTATATCCTGGCCTGCTTTTCCTACAAGACATATAACCTGATTGTTTCCAATTGCAGCAAAATCAAGTTCCATCACTTTTTCAGTTGATGTAATGACAAGATCTGTATAAAGCTGCATACCCTCTCCTACATGTCTGCTGACCTTATCATATCGTTCCTTTGAAACCGAATGATAAGGAAATACAACAATAAATCCAACAAGAAATTTGGCTCCCGGCAAAGCAAATAAAACTGCTATTACCGTAAATATATTTTTATTGGACATATCATTTAAAAAATATCCAACTAAAAATACTATAACTCCAAATAAAGCCATCAAAAGTGTGAATATTATACTTCTTTTCTTCTTTGCTTCGATGTAACCTCTGTCACCTTTTCTTACTTTCACATTAACCTCCATCCCGGATAATACTTATTTTTAAGTATACCGTTTCCATTTCCTTTGCACCATCCCAAAGGATAACCATGCACCGTTATAAGTCCCCATCCCTTAAGGACCTTGTCACTTTGCACAGTCTCACCCTTCAGATATTTAATAACCTCTATATCCTCCGGTTCAAAATTTACCCTATTCTCAAATTCATCATTCCTAAGAGCAAGAGCAAGCTGTGGCGATGGTTCAAATCTTTTCTTCATCTCACCCAGTATAAGACCATTTTGTATTACTCTTAGTCCTTTTAAATCAATATCATCTGCTGATAATGAAATCGTATCTTTCTTCAATGAAAGCCTGTCCTCATTTCCATTTATATCTATAAATTCAGATATTTCTTCTATGAGATCATCCTTCTTATTGCTGACATTTCTTCTCTTTGCCTTTGATGAAAACCTTTCCTTCCATGCAGCTTCTTCATCTGATGATGCTTTTCTTAGAAGTGTTGCAAAGTGACCTTCACCTTTTGCTTTATGTGGAAATATCCTTATACAGTTTTCCAGAGAACTGTCCCCATTTTCGACCATATCAGGTCTTCCATAGGAAAATCCCTCTTTATGTTCTGGTCTGCATATGCTCATATCACTGTATTTATCAATAAACCACTGCATCACAGCCTCATCTTCAACTATAGAAAATGTACACGTAGAATAGACCATCATCCCACCCGGCTTAAGCATACTGTATGCCCTGTCAAGTATCGACTTCTGAATATCTGCATAATACTCTGGTCCATTGACAAGCCAGTCCTTAACCATACGTGGCTCCCGTCTAAACATTCCTTCTCCTGAGCATGGTGCATCAATAATCACCTTATCAAAAAATCCTTCAAAATGTTCTGAAAGCCTATCCGGTGTTTCCGCTGTAACTACTACATTGCGTGCACCTGTCATCTGAAGATTCTTTGCAAGTGCCATAGTACGGGAAACACTTATATCATTGGCAACAAGAAGCCCTGTTCCATTTAACTTTGCAGCAAGCTCTGTTGCCTTTCCACCCGGTGCTGCACAAAGATCAAGTACCCTGTCACCCTCTTCTACCGGAAGAATACTTGCAGGAATCATAGCACTAGGCTCTTGTATATAATATAATCCTGCATAATAATACGGATGTTTAGACAAAACAGATTTGTCGCTGTCATTTACAATAAAGCCTTTATCTGTCCAAGAAATAGGACACATATCAAAACTGCTTATCTTCTTCCACTCATCAACCGGTATCTTAAGTGTATTGACCCTAAGCGCAGTAACAGGCTTTTCATCAAAACTTTTAAGGTACTGTGAAAAACCATCATCACCCAGCAGTTTTATCATACTATCACAAAATTCATGTGGTAAATCCATCATCTTAATTTTCCTTTTTCTTTTTTAAAAATAAAACCGTAAAACTTCTTAACTGCACCTTTTCTGTCACCCAAATACAGATTTGTGCCTATAAACATAGCATCGCTAAAAACGCTGATTTTGTATTTTTTTACACAAAACCATAATACTTCTTAACAGCGTTTTTCTGTCATTCAAACACAAATTTGTGCTTATAAACATAGCATCGCTAAAAACGCTGATTTTGCGTTTTTTTACACAAAACCATAATACTTCTTAACAGCGTTTTTCTGTCATCCAAACACAAATTTGTGCCTATAAACATAGCATCGCTAAAAACGCTGATTTTGCGTTTTTTTTACACGAAACCATAATACTTCTTAACAGCGTTTTTTAGCTGTTTTAGAAGTATTTTTCGTGTTAGAGGCTTTGTGCCCTATATGTCTCCGCTATTATATCAAGCTGTTTATTGAATCGAACAAGAAGCGACATATCATTCTGCTGATATATCTTAAAAAATTCATTCTGTATTTTAGTTACTTCACGCTTATTTGCTACATAATAAAGATTTTCTATATTATTTAATATATCAGATATAATATTTGCTTTCTCTCTATTGGAATTTTGTGCATCCATTATCTCATCTCGTACCGATGCCATCTCATTGTCAAGTGCATCAACTGCATCTGCCGCTCTTAAAAGCCTCTCTCTAAGCTCATCCGGCATATGCTCTTTATATTTATACTGCAATGAATGTTCTATCGTTGACCAGAAATTCATAGCAAGAGTTCTTATCTGTATTTCCGCCTCAAGTTTCTTAGGACCATTTATAGTTTGAACCGTATAATATACAATTATATGATAACTCCTGTAACCACTTGGTTTGCTATTGGTTATATAGTCTTTTTCCTGTTTAATTTCCAGATCTTCACGTTTGCGTATTATATCGACAACTGTATCTATATCTTCTACAAACTGGCATATTATTCGTATACCTGCTATATCTTCAATCTTTGATTCTATATCTTCAAATGAAACACCCTTACGCTGGGCTTTCTCCAAAATACTTGATATCTTCTTAACTCTTCCTGAAACTGATTCGATAGGCGAATACATACGCGAATATTGATACTGCTGTTTTATATGCATGAATTTTACAACTAACTCGTCAACAGCAAGACGATATGGTTCTAATATCTCTCTCCAAAGCTGAATCTCCATTATTCTCTCCTATCCTGAAGTTTTATCTCAATACTTCAATCATCTGCATACCTCAATATATGATATGGGTTAATGCTTCTTTCCTTCTCACCTTTACCAATATAAATTCCAAAATGAAGATGAACGTCAAATTTGCCTCTCGTTCCCTCAGGACCATATCCTGTATTCCCCATATATCCAAGAATATCTCCTGCCTTCACCCTGTCTCCTGTATCAACTCCATCTGCATAAGAATCAAGATGGGCATAATAATAATATATCCCACTGTCACTTCTTATACCAATCCTATATCCGCCAAGCTTAAGCCATCCCTTTTTCTCAACTGTTCCACTGCATACTGACTGAACAGCCAGATAACCCGGACGATTGTCAGATGACATGATATCAATTCCTTCATGCCGTCTTTTTCCTCCAAATGTTCTTCCATCACCATATCCATCTTCATAAACCCAGAATGTCGTACCTGATTTATCTTCCCTTACCGGAAAGCATTTTACATCATGAATTATATCATCAACAAATTCTCCAACACTCTGCTTATAAAGATCTTCTTTTATGACCATTCTTGCTGATATTTCTTTTTCCCAACACACAACATAAGCTGCACATGACAATGTTATAAATAATATAAGAACATAAAACATATTTTTTATTTTTGATATGTATTTTTGTTTCATTGCTTTATAAAACGAGTGAGCAGACACCGTTTTATGAAACCCGGCAAGCCCACAAAGCCTTTCAGACAATTATCTATACCAAAATATATGACGCCATATATTATTTATGATTAAAAATATGTTTTATCACAAAACCTGTCAGCAAGCTGCCAGCCGCTGCTTCGCAGCTAATGTTTGTTCATGATGATGTGCTGAACAAATCGTAACAGTTCAGCCTTACTTTCCTGACATTCATAAAACCTGTCAGCAAGCTGCCAGCCGCTGCTTCGCAGCTAATGTTTTATTCATGTCGGGAAAGTAAGGCTATTCCACCCTGAATATTATATCAATTATATAATGAGCAAGCTCAAATATAATTGATATAATATTCAGGGCTGAACTGTTACGATTTGTTTTACATGTTTCTGGATTTGTCAGCACATGCTTTCATACATTCCATAACGCTGCTTCTAAGCCCTTCTTTTTCAAGAACTCTGACAGCCTCGATAGTAGTTCCTGCCGGTGAGCATACCATATCCTTGAGTTCACCCGGATGTTTACCTGTTTCAAGTACCATCTTTGCACTTCCAAGTACAGACTGTGCCGCAAATTTGTAAGCCTGTGCACGAGGCATTCCTTCAGCAACTGCAGCATCTGCCATCGCCTCTATAAACATAAATACATATGCTGGTGAACTTCCACTTACTGCTACTACTGCATCCATGATATTTTCATTGATTACTTCAGCTTCTCCAAAGCTTTCAAGAATTTCCATAACCCTGGCAAGGTCTTTGTCTGCAACGTTACTATTTGGACAAACTGCTGTTATTCCTTCCCCTACAAGAGCAGGTGTATTTGGCATAGTACGTATTATCTTTTTGACACCGCCAAAAGCTTCTTCAACCCATGCAACTGACTTACCTGCTGCAATCGTTACTATGATCTGTTCACTGCTTACTATATCTTTTATCTCATCAATAACACTCTGATAATATACCGGCTTAACAGATAAGAATAATATGTCTGCTTCTGCCACTTCCCTGTTATCAAGTGTTGTCTTTATACCATATTCTTCTGATACTTTATTTATAGTCTTTTCTGTTGCTGCTGATGCAATAATGTCATCTTTTGACATTATACCTTTTTTAAGTATTCCACCTATAATTGCCTGAGCCATATTGCCGGCTCCAATAAAACCTAATTTCATAATGCGCCTCCATCTGTCAATGCTTAGTTGTCAATTAACCCATGCTTTATTTAGCTAAACTGCTATCACTATAATACCACGATTTTAGTTCCATTGCATTCATAAATTTACTTTGGAAACTCTTTTTGTCCGTAAGTTCTATATGAACTGCCTCTGATATCACATTTTCAAATGAATCACAAAACTTATCATCCAACAGAGCATGTGCCGCACCATTGCCGGCAGCATTTCCACAATATTTTACAGATATATTCTTAAAATTCGGCAAAAGACCAAATCTTACAGCAGATGACTGATGTATAAACTTTCCAAATACACCACAGACAATAAACTCCTCAATATCATCAGCTTTTACGCCGCTTTCTTCCATCAGACACTCCGCCCCCGCCTGAATAGCTGCTTTTGCAAGCTGAACATTTCTTATGTCTTTCTGTGTTATCACAATATCCCTCTGTCCCATTATTCGGTCAGATGAATAAAGTACAAAATAATTTCCATCACTATCAGTTTTTATCCTGTCTGACAATTCGGCTTTGATACCTGCCTGTTCTGCTTCCTCACGACTTACAAGATATCCATCACTTTTAACAATCCCTATCTTTAATAACTCTGCAATGATGTCTACCAGCCCTGAACCACATATTCCGGTTATCCTTTCATCAGCTTTGGCAAAACCATCTGATATTACACCAAGAACTATGTTGCCATTGGCTTTGCTGATCTTTACACTGTTTATAGCACCTGCACCTGCTCTTATTCCGGACTTTATACCTTTTCCTTCAAATGCCGGTCCTGCTGCTGCAGAACAAACATAAATTTTTCCATGATCATTTAATATTATCTCTGCATTGGTACCAAGGTCTATCGCAAGCTGAACTTTGTCAGTTTCGTAAAGTCGTTCCTCCATTATGACGGAAGCCGCATCAGCACCAACATGTCCTGTAATTCCCGGCATCACTACAATATCTGCATCACTAAATAAATTCATTCCAAGCTTTTTGCCATACGATACCATGTGGCCTGTATAATCCGGCTCAAAAGGTGCACCTGCAAGACCACTTACATTCCTCCCCAAAAAAAGATGACACATTGTTGTATTGCCCACAACTACAATTTTACTGACATCTCCGGTTACATCATGTTCTTCAAGGATAGCTTTTATCATGTTTTCTATCTGCGATATTATCTTCTCATGAAGAATTTCTGCTTTTCCCATAGTACAGTGCATGACTCTCATCATAACATCACTTCCAAAGCTTACCTGACAATTGGTCTCAGATCTGCTTCCTATAGCTTCTCCATGTATCATATCAAATACTGAAACTACAACTGTAGTAGTTCCTATATCGACTGCTGCCCCATAGCCGCCACCCTTTTCTCCAGACTGATTTACAACTCTGTACTCTGCTTTCTTCTCTTCAATTTTTGAGTTTCTTTGAACAATAACCATAATATTCCTCACATCTATGCACAAACTCTAGAAACTTTTATTGTTTTATACACAAGGTTTCTATACATTAAAAAGCATAGCCCCAAATCTTATGATTCCAAAGCTATGCTTTTTTATATACATTGATTAAGGTGTCATGACACTTTAATCATACCTTTATATATTCATAAAAAAATTACAGATTGTAGTCACATCTTGTACCAAGGATACCTGCAACTTCGTACTCATAATCATCAATGCTCTTCTTCATCTGGAATGCTTCATCGATATCGATATCATATACATGACCATCTTTATAACCAACAAGACGATTATGCTTTCCTTTCTCGATACAGTCAACAGCATATGCACCCATAACAGAAGCATAAACTCTGTCGCGAGCTGTTGGGCTGCCACCACGCTGTAAATGACCAAGAACTGTTGCTCTTGTCTCGATGCCTGTTTCTTTCTCGATACGCTCAGCAAGTTCATATGAATGACCAATACCCTCAGCATTAACAACTATCTGATGAGTCATACCTGCTTCACGGTTGTTTTTAATTTCCTCAATAAGTCTTTCGATATTATTGTCGAATTTTTCTGGAAGTAAGATTCCCTCAGCACCATTGGCAATACCACACCATAATGCAATGTATCCTGCTGAACGGCCCATTACCTCAACTACGCTGCAACGCTCATGAGAATTAGATGTCTCACGAAGACGATCGATAGCTTCCATAGCTGTATTAACAGCAGTATCAAAACCGATTGTGTAATCTGTATATGCAATATCAAGATCGATAGTTCCAGGAATACCTATTACATTTACACCATACTTAGAAAGATTCTTAGCACCTGTAAATGAACCATCACCACCGATTACTACAAGTGTTTCAATACCCATTTCTTTACAAATTGCAGCAGCTTTCTGCTTTCCAGCGTCCTCTCTGAACTCAGCACTTCTTGCTGTAAATAAGAAAGTACCACCATGATTAAGTTTTTCTGATACATCATGGAATGTCAATAAATCCATCTCTTTATTTAAAATACCGTTATAACCACGTCTTACGCCATATACTTCATAACCCTTAGCTATACCTGTACGAACGACTGCACGAATGGCAGCGTTCATTCCTGGTGCATCGCCTCCGCTAGTTAATACTGCAATCTTACCTTTACATTCGCTCATAATTTCCTCCATTCTGCCGCACGACAACGGCCAATCAATATGTAATACTATAGGATTTACAATATATCCTACAATTATTTATAATAAATGAATATACAACAGTACTATTCTAGTATTATTTATTACAATTTTCAACATGTTTTTTGAAATTTGATTTTTTTCGTTTATAATAACCAAAAAAATAAATTAAGTTATGTACAAATTTACCTATTGGTACATATACCTACAGTGATATTAATTCTATAGAATCAAAAACTAGTGAGCTTCATCGCTGTGCCAGTGAAGCCTGTGAAGATTTCCCTCAAGCTGCATATCAAAGAAATTGTTTTGACGAAGTGCCTCATAAAGCACAATCGCAACTGAATTTGAAAGATTAAGAGATCTTATATTCTGATTCATAGGAATTCTTATAGCTGTTTCTTCCGAATCAACAAGTATCTCTTCCGGTATTCCAGCACTTTCTTTTCCAAACATTATATAAGCATCCGGCTCAAATTTAACATCGCAATAATCCTGTTTCGACTTTGTAGTTGCCATATACATCTTCTTGGCTGCTGCCGGATTTTTTTCCAGAAAATCTTCATAGCTGTCATATACCGTTACATCCAGATCATCCCAGTAATCAAGACCTGCACGTTTTAACATCTTGTCATTTATCTTAAATCCCATTGGTTCGATAAGATGAAGCCTTGTACCGGTTGCACAACAGGTACGTCCTATATTGCCTGTATTTGCCGGCATTTCAGGTTCCAGTAAAACTATATTTAACATTTTCACACTACCCTCCTCACATTATTATATTCTTAGTACAAATACATCACTGACTATCACGCAGTTTTTTTATAAACCTATCAAGTCTTTCAAGTGCTTTCTTAAGATCATCTATAGAATATGCATATGATATACGAAGATAACCTTCACCGCATGTACCAAAAGCCGTTCCCGGAACAACTGCAACTTTTTCTTCCATAAGAAGCTTTGTTGCAAATTCATCCGAAGTCATTCCAAATTCTTTTATACAGGGAAATACATAAAATGCACCAAATGGCTCAAAACATTTTAGTCCCATTTCTTTAAATGCATTCATCAGAAAATTTCTTCTCTGATTATATGCTGTTCTCATCTTCTCTACATCTTCATCGCCATGACGAAGTGCTTCAACCGCTGCATACTGGCTTGTTGTCGGCGCACACATTATCGCAAACTGATGTATCTTAAGTATCTGTTCTATTATTATCTTTGGTCCGCAGGCGTATCCAAGTCTCCAGCCTGTCATAGCATATGATTTTGAAAAACCATTGATAACGATAGTTCTTTCTTTCATTCCCGGAAATGAAGCAATAGACACATGATTGTCTGTATATGTAAGTTCAGAATATATCTCATCTGATATTACATAGAGGTCATGCTCGATGATAAAATCAACAATCTCCTTAAGATCGTCGTATTCCATGACAGCTCCAGTAGGATTATTGGGATATGGCATTATAAGAATCTTTGTTTTGTCTGTTACAAGTTCTTCAAGCTGTGCTCTGGTCAGTTTGAAATTATTTTCTTCTTTGAGATTTACTATTACAGGGACACCGTCTGCAAGCGTTATACATGGTTCATATGATACATAGCTTGGCTGTGGAAGCAGAACCTCATCACCTTCATCAAGCATTGCACGAAGCGCACCATCTATGGCTTCACTTCCTCCGACAGTTACCATAATTTCTTTATTGTAGTCATAATGAAGGTCAAATCTTCTTGCAAGATATGATGCAATTTCTATCTTCAGTTCCTTAAGTCCTGCATTGGATGTATAAAATGTCCTTCCATGCTCCAAAGAATAAATTCCTTCTTCTCTTATATGCCATGGTGTATCAAAGTCAGGCTCACCTACACCAAGCGATATGGCATCCTTCATCTCACTGACTATATCAAAAAATTTCCTTATACCGGATGGTTCTATCTTTTTAATTTTCTCTGATAGTGGATCTCTCATGGTGTAATTAACATCCTTTCCGAACTATGATGCTCATCATCCATGATAAGACCATGCTCTTTGTATTTTTTAAGTACAAAATATGTCGCTGTACTGTTTACATACTCAAGCGTTGAAAGCTTTGCCGATACAAATCTGGCAACTTCTTTCATACTTTTTCCCTGTATCATTACAGTAAGGTCAAAGCCGCCTGACATAAGATATACTGCCTCAACTTCTTCAAATTTATATATCCTTTCAGCAACTTTATCAAATCCCATATCTCTCTGTGGAGTTACTTTTACTTCAATAAGAGCTGTTACCTTCTCACAATCTGTCTTGTCCCAGTTGATAAGAGTAGGATAACCACATATAACCTTGTTTTCTTCCATTTCCTCTATCTCAGAAGCAACTGTGTCCACATCCGTTCCAAGCATCGCCGCAAGATCCTCCAATGAGTAACGGCTGTTCTTGCTGATCGTATCTAAAATCTGTTTTTTCAACATCTGGCACTATCCCCTTTCTTCTGGATCATTACTTATATATTTTGTACAAATCATCACTTCCGGCAGGACCTAAATATCTGGTTTCATCACCATTGACAACAATTCTGTCATTGCCTTCAGTCGCTCTTCCTATAACAGCTGCATGGATTCCATTTTTCTCAAGTTCTTCAACCAGAAGATTGCCATTGGCACATCCGATAAGCATACTTCCACTTGATATAAGCATATACGGATTTATGTCAAACACCTCGCAAATTTCTATGGTTTCCTGCTTGATAGGAATTTTTCTAAGGTCTGCCCTTATGCCAACTCCTGACGCTGCGCCAACTTCCCAAAGTGCACCAAATATTCCGCCCTCTGTCACATCATGCATGGCAGTCACACCAATCTTTGACGCTATCATTGCCTCAGGAACAACTGATAAAAGCTTTCTATAAGATACTGCCTCTTCAATAAGTTCTTTTGGAAGAGTTTTTAAAAGATCCTCTTC